>CBDUCU010000362.1:0-4556 GCA_965365725.1 uncultured bacterium
GATTCCTGAATGGCCGCGCAGTTGAGATCGATAAACGACCCAAGGCTGCGATGCGAGAGACGATGAATGGCCTGCGCAATCAGCTCTTTGCCCGTCCCTGACTCGCCCGTAATCAAAACGGAGGTATCCGTCGGCGCAACTCTATCGACGAGCCGCATCACCTCGCGCATCGAATCCGAGACATAGACAATCTCGGGCGTTGAGGTCTGCCGCTCGGCCAGCGCGCGCAGGCGCTGGTTGTCAACGCGCAGCCGACGCTTTTCGGTCGCCTGTTTGACGAGCGCGTCAAGCTCGTTGATGTGGTAGGGCTTCGAGAGGTAATCGTAAGCGCCGAGCTTCATCGACTCGATGGCCGTCTCGACGCTGGCCACGCCCGTCAGCATGATGTCTTCGGGCGGGTTGGGACGCTCACGCACGCGCCGCAGCAGCTCGATGCCGTCCATGCGCGGCATGTTGATGTCGGAGAGCAGCACATCGACCGCCGACTCTTCCAAAAGCTTGAGTGCGGCCTCGCCGTCCGGTGCGACGCGCACGTCGTGGCCCATGCGTTGGAGTTCTTTTTGCAGGACGAGCCGTAAATTCGACTCGTCCTCCGCGACGAGAATCTTGGCCGGCTGCGTTTCGCTCAAACTATCAGGTCTCCGTCCTCTTCAATTTGAATTGCGGGAAGCGTAATGGTGAAGGTCGTACCGCGCCCGACGGTCGAATCAACTGTGATGCGCCCGTCGTGCTCGGTAACAATACCATAACAGACGGCGAGTCCTAACCCCGTCCCCTGCCCGACCTCTTTGGTTGTAAAGAACGGGTCAAAAATTTTCTGCAAATTTTCCGGAGCGATGCCCATCCCCGTATCGCTCACTTCGATGACGACTCCGCCGCCCGTCTCGTCGTCGGCGCAGCGCGCAGCTAAGGTGAGCGTGCCGCCTTCGGGCATCGCGTCGATGGCGTTCTCGGAAAGAATAATGATGGCCTGCTGCAACTGCCCTTCGTCGGCCATAACAAGCGGCATGTCACGACTGATGTCAATATCGATCTTGAAGGATGCGCCGCGCTTCTGATGCGCCAGCAAACGCGCGGAAGATTCAACCACCTCCGCCAAGCTGACCGGCGCACGCTCGCCCGCTCGTCGCGCACGACTAAAATCGAGCAGCCCGTTTGTAATCGACTTGCAGCGAAACGTCTCGCTGCGAATCAGTTGGAGATATTCGCGCAGATCGTCAACATCCGCCGACGCTCCGTAAACTCCTTCACCGACGCGCGTCTCTAAAGCTTCAGCGCACGCGGCGATGGTGGCAAGCGGATTGTTGATCTCGTGAACGACTCCGGCGGCAAGGCGACCGACGGCTGCAAGTTTTTCAGAGCGCGCGACGGCACGGTTGGCTTCGATGCGCGCCGTGATGTCTTCGCCGACGGTGATAACGTGCGAGACCTCTTCACCGTCAATTCGCATTGGAACTTTACTGACGAGCCAATGACGCGTCGAGCCGTCGGCACCAGGCGTTTCCTGTTCGATTCGCTCAATCTCGCCCGTCAGAAAGGCGCGCTCAAACTCTTCTTCCAGCAGATCGCGCGGTTGACGCGTCAAGACCTCAAAGACGTTGCGGCCGATGGCGCTCCCGCGCGGAATGCCCTGCCCTCCAAGTTCGCGGTTGCGATTCCATGCGACGACGCGAAAATCGCGGTCGATGGCATAGAGCGAAACGGGTAGGGAGTCGATGATAGCTTCCGTAAAGCGGCGCTGTGATTCGGCTTCAGCCGTGCGTCGCTCGACCTCTTTGGCAAGCATCCGTGAAGATTCGCGCGCGGCCTCGTAGAGCGACGAGATGTGTGCGGCAAGCGCGGCCTGCTGCGCGGCTGCGTCGATCAAGCGGCCTTCCGTGTCGCCGCAATCGCCCGCGTGGTCGAAGGCGACGACGAGCGCGCCGAGAGCGCGTCCACCAAACTGGAGAGGCGCGGCGTATTCGATTGAGTGCCGGTCGTCGCGCAGGAAAAATTTTGAAGCATCGTCGAAACGCACCGACGAAGCGTCGCCCGAATCCAACCACGCGCGCAGTCGCCAGATGTCCAGGTAAGAGACATCCTCTTCAGCGCTGCCCTCGCGGTCGAAGACGCAGACAACCGTCTCGCGCCCAATCTGCGTTTTGTCGCTTTCTGATTTAACGAGCACCGCCGCACACATCGAGCCGTTTGCAGCTTCGTAGGTTGCTCCCGCTACGCGCCGCACAACTTCCGCCGGACTCATCGCGCGCAACAGTCCGCGACCGAGGTCTGCCAGAAAAGACAGCTCGCGGTTTGTGCCTTCGAGTGCGCGCTGGCGTGCAGCCGCATCGAGGTGCGCGCGCACGCGCGTCAGAAGCTCGCGCGACGAGGCTGACTTCAAAACGAAATCGTCCGCACCGGCAGAAAAAGATTCGACCCTGTGCGCTTCCTCGTCGCGTGAAGAGATGACAATGACCGGCACGCCTGCCGTCGCGCCCTGTGCGCGCAGCACGCGGCACAGCGCAAGGCCGCTCACGCCGGGCAGCTCTGCATCGAGGATGACGAGATCGCATCGCTCCCTTTGCAGAGCTGCGAGCGCGCTTGCGGCATCGCCGCACTCGACGGCGCGATAGCCTTCGCGCTCGCACGCGCTCGCCAGTTGCACGCGCGCACGTGCGTCAGCCTCGACGACGAGCAAAGTGATTTTTTCTTTCGACTCAAGTGAGACGACCGGCATGAAGGCTCTTTTGTTCGCTCGCAATTCAGGATTTATCGCACGGGATTTGCGGGAGGAAGTTCTGGTAAACCCGCGTGTTTCGTTTAAGCCCGCACAAAGGAGGCGGCGCTGGATGCGTCTAAATAGAGACCGCCCTGCCGCACCGAAGCGCCTTTGTGGATTGAAAGCGATTAACCGGGTGAAAGTCAAGAAACAGTAGCGGGCAACAGGCAATTAGTAATCAGTAGTCGATAGAAAGAAGTCGTCTTCCTTTTACCGACTACTGACTACTGGCTGCTTTCTTCCAGCTAGTTAGCCGACGCGCTTTAATTGACCGCAGTCGAGGCAAGGTCGCCCGTGTTGAGCGATGTGGAAGGGCCGGTATTGACTTTCGTCGCCTGCTGTTTGTGATCTGACTTGACCGAATACATAGCTTCGTCGGCGGCGATGATGAGATGGTCGAGAGTTTCACCGTGCGCGCCGTAGGTGGCTGCGCCGATTGAGATACCGACGCGCGCGTGCTCGTCGCCGCGCACGTGCATCGCGTGGCGTTTGATCGCCGTCTCGATACGCAGGCTCAGTTCCTCGGTTTGATCTTCCGTCAAATCCTGTACGAGCGCGACGAATTCATCGCCCGCATAGCGCGCCAGAAAGTCATACTCTCTGAGCTGCGCCTGTAGAATCTTTGCCACCTCGCGCAACATCTGATCGCCCGCCTTGTGACCGAAACGGTCGTTGACCTGTTTGAAGTCGTCAAGGTCGAGCATGACGACCTGAAAGGGTCGGCCCGTGCGACGCGCGCGCGCCGCCTCCTGCTCGAAACGCGCGTACATGGCGCGCGCGTTGGGCAACCCCGTCAACGCGTCGGAGAGCGCGTTTGATTCGGCTTCGGCGTGTTGCATGGCATTGGCGAGCGCATCCGATGCCAGACGCGCAAACGTCTCGAGCATCCGCACGTGATCGTCCGTGTAGCGTCGCGCTTCGAGCGCATAGATGGCCAGCGCACCGACGAGCTGCTCGTCTCTGATAAGCGGGAGCGCAATCATCGAGCGATACTCAATTCCTTCCGGCAGCGCAACGTCCGTAAAATCGAGCATCGGATCGAGATGGATGGCCGCGCGCCGGTTCGCCAGAACAAATCCGACAACTCCTTCGCCAAAAGCGACGCAGCGACCGCGTACGGCTTCCGCGTCGCGGCCTGCGACGTGTGCAGCGGTCGCGTAAGATTTCACCTCGTCGTAAAGATAGACAGCGCACAAATCGAATGGGACGACGTGACCGACCTTGTTGACCAGAACCGTTGTCGTCTCTTCTATGTCGAGCGACGAGCCAAAGGTGCGCGCAATCTCGTAGAGCGCATAGACTTCGCGGTGCGCATTGTTGATGTGCTGAAGATAGGCGTGTGCGTCAAGCGTCTGCGGCAGCTCAACGTCGAGCAGCGTGCGCGCATCGCACTCTGCACTCGTCACACCGCGCAGGTTAAGACCTGCGGCTTCAATCTCTTTTTCAAATTCGGGCAGGTGCTCGATAAAGAGCTGAACGATGTGCGGATCGAAATGTACGCCCGCTTGTCGCGCCAGCAGCGCGCACGCCCCGCTTGCATCCATGCCTTTGCGATAAGGCCGCTCCTCACGCACCGAGTCGAAGCAATCGACGACGGAAAGAATCCGCGCCGTGACGGGGATCGCCTCTCCGCACAACCCGTCCGGGTATCCGCGCCCGTCCCATTGTTCATGATGGTGACGAACGATGGGGACGACCGGATACGGAAACCCGACGCGCTCAAGTATCTGTGCGCCGACCGTCGTGTGAATCTTCATCCGGTCAAACTCTGCGGGCGTGAGCTTACCCGGCTTGTTGA
>CBDUCU010000363.1:0-4552 GCA_965365725.1 uncultured bacterium
CAACCGACGCGACTACCGCCGAGAGCGGCAGCCGGTAGGCGCGCAATTTATTCGGGTCAACGTCAACCTGATACTGCTGAACGTAGCCGCCGACCGAGGCGACCTCAGCCACGCCCGGCACAGAGTTCAACTGGTAGCGCACAAACCAATCCTGCAAAGTTCGCAGATCGCGCAGAGAATGCGTGTCGCTCTCCAGTGTGTACCAGAAGATTTGTCCCACGCCGGTTGCGTCGGGACCGAGCGTCGGCTTTACGCCCTCCGGCATCTGCGTTGTGACGAGATTGAGACGTTCGAGTATGCGCGTGCGCGCCCAGTAAAGTTCAACGTCGTCCTCAAAGATGACGTTGACCATCGAGAAACTGAAGGCCGACGATGCGCGCACCGTCCGCACGCCCGGCAAGCCTTGCAGGTTCGTCACCAATGGATAGGTGATCTGATCTTCGACTTCCTGCGGCGAACGCCCCGGCCAATCCGTAAAGACAATCACCTGATTGTCCGAGAGATCTGGGATGGCATCAATCGGCGTTGACAGCAGCGCCCAATAGCCCCACGCGGCCAGGCCGAGATAGACAGCCAGGACCACCGCGCGGTAGCGCATTGAGATTTCGATGAGCCAGTTAATCATGACTGTTAGCTATTAGCTGCGGGCTATTAGCTGTTAGCCAAGTCTTTCCGGCTAACAGCTAATAGCTGACGGCTAAGAGCTTCCTTTACTGCGCCGTGACGGGAAAACTACCTTTGCCGTTTCCAGCCGGGCCTTCGTAAGAGATTTGCGCTTGCCATTCTCCGGCCATCTGTAGCTTGACCTTTGCTTGATAAACGCCGGGCGTGTTTGTCGTCGTCAGTGTCGCCGGGTCGTTCATGACAGGCATCGTGCCCATCGCGGGCATAAAGAAATTGAGCGAGGCCGCGCCGACATCGACCGGCTTACCCGCGCCGTCGGCGAATGTCAGCGTGAACTCTTCGTCGCCCTGACGCAGAACGCCTTCGTCGTTGGCAATCGTCACCGTGAGATTGTTGATTTGACCGCTCTTGACGACTTTCGTGCCCGAACCGCCTGAGCCTGAGTTGCAAGCCGCGACGGTAAAAAGCAAGGCGCAGGCAAAAAAGAGAGCAAATGACCTTTTCATCGAATGAGTCTCCAGATGTGTTTATTAGTTTCTCAAAAACTCACGCAAACGAGATTCTCCGTTCGTCGGTGAGACACAATTCCCGCACGCAATCGCTGCTGCGGTGCTCTGCTTATATGTTCTGTGGAGATTTTGAAGGACGCATCAATCAACCAGAGCGTCCCGAGCAACGAGCCTTAAAAGGCTCGCACCAATCCCACAAACGCATGCGCATTTGAAATGCGATGCGAGCAGACACACTTCGGCCCTTGTGCGGATCAGATTAGAAAGGCGAGATTGAGGAGGTAGGGTGGCGGCGATGCGACGTACGTGTGAGACGCAAAGATGAAGCGAGACGGGCGCGCAATTATGAGCGGCGGCGATGAAATTGGCATCGCCGACGAGTGCGCAGCAACAGTCTGCTGAGATTGTATTCGGGTCGTCGAGGACGGGCCGGTTGTGCCCGCGTTCTGGCAGTTCAGGGCGCAGCACAGACGCGCCGCCTGAATGTCGGGCGTATCGCCCTGTGCTCGCGCGTGTTTACAGCAATCCATCATCTCCATCGCGCCGCCCATCGCACACTCTTTTTTACCCGAGCGGAGCGGCGCGCCCGACGCAACGCCCGCGCCGAACGAGAGGAGGAGAATTATTGCTGTCAGCCGTTTGAGCATTACCGATTTTTTATTCCGCCCTCATCAAACCGAGAGGTCGTATCGTTAAGAATGTAGCAATGTTTGTGCCGCGCAGTTTTTCACCTATAAAGCCGGATGAATCAATATAGATGCGGACTTATTCGCTCTAGTTGCGGGAAAATCAGCATTTTTTTATGCGTGACGAACTACCGTTTCTTGAGACTCGCATGATCTCAACCAGCGACACAGAGAACATCGAGAGGCAGTACAGAGATTTGAAACCTCAAATGATTCTGCCTTGCATCTGTGTTGAAGATCATTATTCACTTCAGGCAGGAATCAAACGACCCGACATGTCGCAGCCCCCAGACTTGAATTGCAACGCCATATCCGTTTTAATTCCCCAAACGCTTTTCCCCTAAGCCCGCATCTCACGATCACCGTGATTTGCCGACTTCGCGTCCTCTGGTTGCGCCTTTTGTGCGCGCCGCACGATTTTTCTTATTCAACGGAGATGCTTTTCATGCGACACTTCATCACACGCTCTCTCCTGCTGCTTTTTGGGATTTTAACGATCGGCTTTTATGTCGTTCACAACACGGAAGCTACCAGCGACATGCAGACCCAAAATTCTCAAACAAGCGCTAAAGCGATGGAGGCTTCTACGGCCGACAATCCGCTTCTTGCAAAATGGGACGGGCCATTTGGCGGCGTGCCGCCATTCGATCACGTCGAAGTCAAATATTTCAAACCAGCGCTCGAAGCCGGGATGGCCGAGCAACTCGCAGAGACTGACCGCATCGCGTCCGACACGTCTGCGCCGACCTTTGAGAACACTATCGCGGCGCTTGACCGCGCGGGCCGCACGCTCGACCGAGTCTCGACCGTCTATGGCGTGTGGTCTTCGACGATGAACACGCCAGAGTTTCAATCCGTCCAGCGCGAGATGGCTCCACGTCTCGCTGCCTTCTCCGACAAGATCACTCAAAACTCCGCGCTCTTTCGACGCATCGAAGCAGTCTATAATTCACCCGCCAAGGCGAAGCTCACACCCGAACAACAGCGTCTTGCGTGGCTCTACTATACAAACTTTGTTCGCGCCGGAGCGCGGCTCGACGCAAAAGCTAAAGAGCGTCTCTCGCAAATCAACCAGCAGCTTGCAGGTCTCTATACGCGATTTGGTCAGAACCTTCTTGCTGACGAAACCGATCAATTTCTCGTACTCAAAAGCGAAGACGAATTAGCAGGCTTGCCGCAATCTTTGCGCGATGCGGCGGCGCAGGCGGCAACGTCGAAAAAGATGCAGGGCGCATGGGTAATACTCAACACGCGCTCGTCAACCGACCCGTTTCTCACATATTCAGACCGTCGCGATTTGCGCGAAAAAGTCTGGCGCATGTTTGTCAATCGTGGCGACAACGGCGATGCGCACGACAACAACGCGATCATCACCGAAATTCTTCAACTGCGCGCCGAGCGCGCAAAGCTGCTCGGCTACCCGACGCACGCACACTGGCGTTTGGAAAATGCGATGGCGAAAACGCCTGAGCGCGCCGTCGAGTTGATGGAGGCGGTCTGGAAGCCTGCGGTCGCGCGCGTGCGCGAAGAGGTTGCAGACATGCAGGCGCTCGCCGACAAAGAGGGCGCGAAGATCAAGATTGAGCCTTGGGATTATCGCTACTATGCGGAAAAGGTTCGCAAGGCGCGCTATGATCTCGATCAGAACGAGGTCAAACAATATCTTCAACTCGAAAAGCTGCGCGAAGGAATGTTCTGGGTCGCAGGCGAGCTTTTCGGTTTCGCGTTTACGCCCATCACAAACGTTCCCGTCTATCACCCGGACGTGCGCGTCTGGGAAGTTAAAGACAAAAAAACGGGTCGTCATATCGGGCTCTGGTATTTCGACCCTTACGCGCGTGAGGGCAAACGCTCCGGCGCATGGATGAACGCCTATCGACGACAGTCGCGCGCCGACGGCGACGTGACGACAATCGTCTCGAACAACTCGAACTTCGTCAAAGGCAAGCCGGGCGAGCCTGTGCTTATCTCCTGGGACGATGCCGAGACGCTTTTCCACGAGTTCGGCCACGCGCTTCACGGCCTCTCTTCAAACGTCACTTACCCGTCGCTGTCGGGAACGGCTGTCGCCCGCGACTACGTTGAATTCCCTTCGCAGCTTCTCGAACACTGGCTCTCAACGCCCGAAGTTCTTCAACGCTTCGCCGTCCACTACCAGACGGGCAAGCCCATCCCGCAATCGCTCGTCGATAAGATTGCGCGCGCCTCGACCTTCAACGAGGGCTTCGCCACGACAGAATATCTATCGAGCGCGCTCGTTGACATGAAGCTTCATCTTGCCGGCGCGGAGAAGATCGACCCCGACGCTTTCGAGCGCAAGACTTTGACCGAACTCGGCATGCCTTCGGAGCTTGTCATGCGTCATCGCACGCCGCAGTTCGGACACGTCTTCTCTAGCGACGCATATTCTGCCGGTTACTACAGCTATCTCTGGTCTGACGTTTTGACCGCCGACGCATTCGGCGCATTTACCGATGGTGGCGGCCCGTACGACCGTGCGGTTGCCGAGCGTCTGCGTAAACATATCTTCTCGACCGGAAACACAATCGACCCGGCGGAAAGTTATCGTGCCTTTCGCGGACGCGAGCCAGAGATCAACGCGCTGATGCGCAAGCGCGGCTTTCCGACAAAAGACGCGAAAGATGTGAAATCAGCACCTGCTAAAACGAAAAGGAAATGACGCTTGCGCGTTTTCTCTTTCTGCTTGAACATAAGTTTGGAGGCGGGTGCTGA
>CBDUCU010000364.1:0-4526 GCA_965365725.1 uncultured bacterium
CGCGCCGCCCTCGCCGATCCCGACCCACAGCGTCTTCGGGCGGCGCAGGTTCGGCCTCAAGCATCCGCGCCTCGTCGTTGAGATTGGCAAGGCGTTGATAGAGCGCGCGCGCCTCCTCGCGTCGCCCGACGCGTTCAAGCGCGACCGCCTTGAAGTAGTAATGCTCAGACCAGGGCTCTGTCGGCTGCGTCGGCGAATTGAGCGCGCCTCCGGCTGCCTGTCGCCAATACTTTTCGGCCTCGTCGCGCATCCCTGCCGCCTCAAAAGCGCGCGCCGCCGAGACGTATTCGCGCGCCAGAGACTGCATCGACGGCGCACCCGCGCCCAAGTTTTTCGGATACTCGGTCGCCTTCAAATACTCGCGCGCGGCCTCCTGATAGCGGCGCGCGCTCTCGTGCTCGCGCGCAAGCCCCAGGTGCGCCTTGCGATAGATTGCGAGCGCGGCAAACTCGCCTTCGCCGGATGTAAACTGCGTGCGCTCAAGAAGCGCCGCCGCATCCGCAAAACGGCCCGCTTCTGTATAGACGGCGGCCAGCGCCTGCACGTGCGGCGAGCGAGCGCGCACCGCTTCCGGAGCGCCTTCTAAAAGTTTGATTCGTCGTTCGGTTGCGCCCATCTCGGCGAGCAGCCGGTCGAATTCGACATAGAGATGAAAGTCATTGGGCGAAGCCGCAATCGCGCGCTCGTATTCAGCCGCGCCTTCATCCTTTTTGCCCGCGACGAGCCAGAGCGCGCGCGCAAGGTTGCGTCGAGCAATCCCGTTTGCCGGGTCGAGCCTGACCGAATCGCGCCAGGCTGCAAGCGCCTCCGCGCCGCGCTCTTTCGATGCGAGCACGTTTCCGAGATAGTAGGCCGCGCGCCCGTCCTGCGGATTTGCGGCCACAGCCGCACGCAGGACTTCTATCTCTTCGACGCGGTGCGGAAAGACAAATGCGGTCTCGCCCTTTGCGCCCTGTGCGTAATGCTCGCGCGCGCGCGTGCGGTCGCCCGCTCTTTCGTAAAAATATCCGAGCGTGTAATGAATCATCGGAAAGACGCTACGGCCTTGTGCGCTCGCACGTTTGACCGCTTCTTCCAGAACGCTGCGGCCTTCACTTAGACGATTGGCGGCAAGATAATCAAAGGCCAGTTCAAGAACCGAATCAGGCTCGCGCGACAAAAGCCGCCACAATTCGCCCTGCGCGCCTCTGGCCTTCGAATCATTGCCGCGCGCACGATAAATTTCGTGCTGCTCGCTCAGGGCAAAATAGTCGAGCGGCATCTCCCAGACGACCGCGTCGATGCGCTGCTGCGCCGCGTCGAGCCTTCCCGCCAGACGCTCCGCCAACGCAAGCAGAGTGCGCGCCTTTGCATCGCGCGCGTCGAGCATCACTGCTTGCGCGAGATGTTCAAGCGCGCCGCCGGTGTCTCCGCTTGCCAGAGACATTTCGCCCAGTACGTAGCGCGCAACCGATTCACGATGACCCGTCCGCACCGCCCACATCAAATGCTCTGAGGCTTCCACGTTGCGACCCTGCGCGCGACGCACCAGACCGAGGTAATAGTGCGCGTCGCCCGCATCCTTATTTCGACGCAGAGCCTTCTCAAGATGCTCTGCGGCCTTTTCATATTCGCCGCTTCGATAAAATGAGAGGCCGAGCGCGACGTGCGCGGGAGCAAAACCCGCGTCGCGTTTTAAGGCTTCCTGAAATGCCGCGCGCGACGCGCGCTCGTTGCTCTTTTTACCTGCGGCCAACCCTTCGACGTAGGCTTGCTCTGCGCTCGAAGGAAGTTTCGGGTCAGGGACGGGGCGCGTCGCGGACTTGAAATCGGCGTTGCCGTCGATAGGAGCTTCGCTGTTGTAGCGCGCAAGCTCGCGCCCGTCTTTCGCTTTTAATAAGACGACGACGGGTTTAGTCGCCGACCCGCTCGGAAGGTTAGCCTGCGCCGTAAAGGTCTTTGCCGGGTCGAGGTCGATCTTATCCGAGTGAAGACGACGGCCCTCGCTCTCGATTGTCAGCTCGGCATCGTCAAACTTTGCGTTTGCGTTTCCGTGAACGACGACGCGGCCCGCTTCGACCTTGACGTTTAAGGCAGCATCGCGCGTCGCTTCGTCAAACCCTCCGCCCATGCGGTTGACTGGAAACCAGTATTCGGTAAAACGCTCGACGCGATGCGGAGCGATAAATTCGTGCTCCATCTGCGTCTCAAAACGTCCCGCCTGAAACTCGACATACTGCCCGTCCGCATCGGTCAATTTATCAATCCAGATACGACCGCTCTCATCCGTCCCCCACGTCCAGGTCTTTTTACCCGGCAGCTCTTTGTGGTCGGCGACGTGAACGATTCCCCAATCAGACTTTTCATAGTAAACGCCGAAGAAGTCGCGCCGCGTGTTGCGCGCAAAAAGCGAAAGCTCGTTTTTCACTTCGCGGTAAGTGCCGATGTCAACGTCCTTCTCTTTCGGAAACGAATAGACGGGCCAGAAGGCGTGCGGATAGGTTTCGCGCATCGGATAGACAAAGCGCATGTCGTCGGTTGCGGGCGCGGCTGCGGTTGACCAGTACCAATAGCGGCCCGGAGTCTCGCGCCGGTTGTTCAAGGTCACTTCGGTTTCGAGCGCCTTGCTTCCGGGCCGCAGACGACAGACGATTGACCACTGCATGCGCTGGACGCGCTCGGTGTCGCCGATGACGACAGCCGCGCTTCCGTCCGGCTCCATCCGCATCGCGTAATCGATGGGCGAGATGGTCGTGAGCGTGTGACCGTCGGGAAAGTTCCACTCGATGCCGCCCGAAATCCAGGCCCCGCGTATGGCGACCATCGCATACTTGACGACGTGATTTGTATAGAGCACGTCGCGGTTTGCCGTCTTGTCGAAGATGGCATAGACGTGCCCGCCAAGCTCGGGCAGCACGGTAACTTTCAAATACTCGTTTTCGAGATAGACGGCCTTGTAATTTTTCTCGACGCGCCGGTTCGTCAAAGTATCGAGCATCGGGTAAGGATAGACGGGCCGCCACTTTCGGCGCTGCCAATCGAGCAGCGCAGGGTTCGGGTCAGGCTCGCCCAGCTCGTAGGTCGGAATCGCAAGCGGCGCTTCCCACACGCGCGGAGATTTGTCCGACTGCGCAAAGACTTCTGCGCTCGCCATAAACACGCACAGCAGAAAACTTGCCGCACGCAGAACGCCGATAATCTGTTTTGAAGAAAAACCTTTCGCCGTGCTCATCTGAAACGCCCCTCCGATTCCTTCTCAAACTTAACCGCGATTGTTGGTTTCTAGCGTGTCAATTCTTCAAAGTCCGTAGCGTATTGCTCGACCTTCTCGCGCGAGACTTCGTAGCCCATTCCATCTCCTGCGGGCGGGCGAATAAACCCTTCGCCGTCAATTTTGATCTGCGGCTCGATAACGTCGTCAACAAACCAGCGCGCCGAAGATTCGATATCGGTCGGGAAGTTGAAGCCTTCGAGCGCGGCGAAATGAAGACCCTGTGCTGATGCGATGCCAAGCTCCGGCATCGTGCCGAGCCAGCACCCGAGACCTGCTGCGCGCACGCGCTCAAGCATCAGGCGCGCTTCGCTCAAACCGCCCACGCGTTGAATCTTGATGTTGACGATGCGCGCCGCGTCGCGCTCGATGATCTCTTCGACATCCGCAAGCGTCTCCGCCGATTCGTCGGCACACAGGGGCGTGCGGACAAGTTTTTGCAGCGCGGCGGAATCCGCGTGTGCGCCGCGCGCAAGCGGCTGCTCGAACATCATCAGGTCAAACTCGTCCAGACGTTGAAAGATCGACGCGTCGTCGAGCGTGTAAGCCGCGTTGGCATCGACCATCAAAGCCACGCGCGGGAAACGCTCTCGAACGGCTGCCACCGGCTCAACGTCCCAGCCCGGTTGAATCTTGATCTTGACGCGGCTGTAACCATCGGCAATGTAACGCTCGACGCGCTCGACAAGCTCTTTTGTCGTGTCGTAGATGCCGACGGCAAGCCCCGAAGCAATCGGCGCGGGCTGTGCGCCGAGCGCCTCGCAGAGCGGCACGCCGAGCGTGCGCGCATGCGCGTCCCACAACGCGCCTTCCAGACCCGCTTTTGCAAACGCCTCGCCCGGAACCTCTCGCAGACGCTCGTAAAAGCGCGGCGCGTCGATCTCGCCTGCGTCTATCGCAAGCGGAATCAAGCTCTCTTTGAGCGCGCGCCAGACGCTCTCAGGCGTATCGTCCGAGTAGAACGCGCCCGACATCGGAGAGGCTTCGCCCCAGCCCGTCGCGCCCTCGCTTGTCGTCACTTCGACAATGACCGAATCCTTTTCCGCAACCGAGCCGTTGCTGATGCGGAAAGGCTCGTTCAAAGCGACGCGCACGCGACGAAGCGCGACACGCGCAATTTTTAACGGACGAGTCCGAGACTCTTCTTTTGCTTTTGTCATACTCAAAAAGAAACCCTTGGGCGCGAGCCTTTATCAACGAACGCACGCTTCGGCTCACGTCATCGTCGCAAGCATTTCGCGCGTAACGACGTTGTGCGGGCGCTCGCGCCCGAGCA
>CBDUCU010000365.1:0-4521 GCA_965365725.1 uncultured bacterium
CGCAGCTCCGGCGTGGTGGCCTTTCGGCGGATAATGCCGGCCCGCAGCTTGGCGATGGCGGCCGTGTGTGCAGGCAGCAGCCTCTCAAGGCCGGGGATGGCGACGGGCTGCAATTTTCCGACCAGTTCAATCTGCGGGGGGCGGCCCGGGGAAAAGATCAGGTCGCTGACTTTGTTTGAGACCGCCAGCATCTGCTGGAGCACGTTGATAAAGTTCATCGGTGCGGCGGGAGAGTTTGCAGGTATTTGTGTGGCGCTCATAAAAGTTTAATTTCACGGATGGAGTAGTTTTGGTGTGTGCGGCGACGGCGAAAGGTACGGCGCGCAGAGTTCGGACGAGCCTGCTCGGGCTGGACTTCGTTTCCGTGTCTTATCTGTTTCAAGAAGTGAGAAAGAGGATTGGGTAAATCAATTGAGGCATTGGGCCGCGTTTAGGCCCAACTTCAATTTACCGGATTCCGCGACGGTTAGCAAAAGCTTTCTGAAGTGCTTGCGGCATTTTGGCAGTGAGGTCTGGGTTGTATGTTTGTGCGAGGGCGGCAGACAGCAGAGAAGAATTAACATGGATAGACAGAATAAAAAACTATGAAGTATGAACGCGGAATGAAAGACAATCTGCTTTTCGATTCATCGTTCATCGTTTTTTATTCCGTCTATCCATGTTTCATTCTCGGCAGTTTTGATTTAGGCATAGTTCAGCTGCGCCACTCTGTTTTGCACTAGCTGTAGTGAGAGGTTCGGCACATTGGAAGTTCCAGCGTGCCAATGAGGGTTGCGCGCGATGAGCGCCTCGGTCGCCGATTTATCAATGGGCTTTGAGAAGAGATAACCTTGCCCGTACTCACATCCAAACTCGGCTAGTTGATTGAGCTGCCCCAAAGTCTCGATTCCTTCCGCGACAACGTCCATCCCCAGGTTGCCCGCTAAAGTCTTGATCGTGCGCACAAGCTCGCCGTTTTCACCCGCCGAGTCAAGCTGGCTGACAAATGAGCGGTCGATCTTCAAGGTGTCGATGGGGAAACGGTGCAGATAGCTGAGAGAAGAATACCCTGTGCCGAAATCATCGATGCTCAAACGCACGCCGAGCGCCTTCAGACGCGCAAGCATCGCAATTGCTCCTTCGGCATTTTCCATCACGATGCTTTCCGTGATCTCAAGCTTCAGACGGCATGGCTCAAGCCCGGTCTCGCGTAGAATCAACTCGACCTGTTCGACCAAATCCGTCTGTGCAAACTGCTTGCCTGAAAGATTGACGCTGATGCTCAGTGCGTTGCTGGCCGGTATCTGCCATTGCCACTGAGCCATCTGACGACACGCCTCGCGCAGCACCCATAAACCGAGCGGGATAATCAGACGCGTGTCTTCGGCCACCGGAATAAACTCTCCCGGCGAGATAAAGCCGCGCTCCGGGTGCTGCCATCTGACAAGTGCCTCAAAGCCCGCCAAACGTCCTGTGCCGAGATCGACTATCGGTTGATAGTAAACGCAAAACTCCTCGCGCTCGACGGCGCGACGAAGATCATTCTCAAGTCGCAACAGAGTGACGGCGCGCGTATGCATCACCTCGTCAAACACTTTGTAGCACGCCCCGCCGCTCTCTTTGGCACGATACATCGCCGTGTCTGCGTCGCGCAGAGCCTTCTCGGGCAAATCGTAACGCCCTCCGCCGAATGTGATGCCGATGCTTGCGGTGGTGAAAACCTCATGCCCGCTCAACATAAAAGGCGATGCTATCTCTTTCTGCACGCGCTCGGCCATGTAGGTCGCATCGGCTGTAGTTTTTATGCCTTCGAGCAGGATGGCAAATTCATCGCCGCCCAGACGCGCGACTGTGTCGGCAGCGCGTATGCAATTAGCCAAGCGGCAGGCGATAGTCACAAGCAGTTGATCGCCGATCGTATGACCAAGCGAGTCGTTGATGTTTTTGAAGCGGTCGAGATCAATAAACAGCAGCGCGAACTGACAATTCTCTTCGAGCTTTGCGCGCTCGATGGCGAATTTCAGTTTCTCGCCCAGCATCGCACGGTTCGGTAGATTCGTTAGCGCATCATGAAAGGCTGCGTGACGAAAATGCTCACGGCTCTCCTGTAGCTGGTTGCTCGTGCGCTCGAGTCTGGCGATGTAATGATTCAGCTCTTCGACGTGGTGCTCGGCCTGTTCGGCGCGCACACGCTCGGCTTCGGCACGCTCTCTTTGCGCGCTCTCGATGAGCTTGATCTGCTCCTGCACGTTGTCGCGATACTGTCTGTGACCGCAATGGATGGCGATGAGAATGGGTGCGCCGATGGCAATCACCATGAGCAAGTTGTGCTGGAGTCCGATGTACATCAGACTCGCCGCCGCACCCGTCGGTAGAAACAGGGGTATCGCCACACGAAAGTTCTCCTTCCAGTGTGGAGCGATAGAGACCCCGAGGCGAACCGCGAAGATGACGGAGATAAGCCCGGTGTTGGCGCTGATCTGGACGATGCTCGCGGTGAGCACGCCGACGGCCACTGCCGGGAAAGAATAATCGGCGACCTCGCCAAAGCCGTAGAGCAGCACGGCGTGGAGGCTGGCCGAAGCAGCTCCGGCGGCCAGCGACATCATGCTGAATGAAAAAAGGTTGCTGTAGAGACGGCTGACCACGCGCCGCGACGAGGTGAAGCCTTCGATACCGGCGACAAAAACGCTTGCCGCAACCCCGTATTGACAAGCGATCAGGAGAACAAGCGCATCCGAGAGAGTGAAATGCATCTTCTCCCGCGACAACTTGAGACTCGCCGGCAACGGGAGCGTATTCGGGAACATGCCCATGACGACGACCAGCGGCAGAAGCGCCAGCACCATCATTTGATCTCGCCACGCATTGTTTAGGAAAAGACTACCCGTCGCGACGAGCCACAGCCCGACCCCGACGACCGTAATCGTCGTCGGATAAAAGTGGCTCTTCGCCCCCTTGTCCTCTTGTTCCATAGTCTGAACTCTTAGATATGAAATAAGTGAGCGCCGGAAGCGCTCACTCATCTCGGATTATCTGCGACGCGGGTAGAGCGGGCTTGTGCTCGACAGACGGTTGACACCGACCGGAATTGCATCTTCGCCCTGAATGATTACGGCTTCGGGTTTGATGTCTACCGTCGCCGGGTCAACCAAATTCGCGGCCCAGACAGCTTCGTGATTAAAACTCAACCCGCTCATTGATCCCGAAGAAAACAGGCCGTCGGCGACAACAAAGTCGCTGGCGACAACGATGCCACTTGCCACTACGATGCCGCTTGCGACGACGATGCCGCTGGCCACCACGATGCCGCTCGCAACGACAATACCGCTCGCCACGACGATGCCGTTGCCGAGCACATAGCTGCCGTCCGCATTCATATAACCTTCGGCGACGGCGAACCCGCTTGAGATCATCTGCCCGTCAGCCAGCCGGTAGCCGTTTGTGAGCTTCAGACGGTCGGTAAAAGCCACACCCTCAGCCCAAATGAGACCGTTGTTGAGCGGAATCTTTTCGCCCGCGATTGAGTCGGTAATGCCGGGGACGGACGAGTATGTGATCCTCTTATTTGTGATCAGGTTCTCGCCCGGTTTGGCGCGGTTGGCATCCTTGCGGACGGCGCGTGCGAGCGCGACTGCGGCGTTCGTATTCAGCTCTCCTGCGCCTTCGTTGATGATGCGCTCGAAGCTCGACATCTGTCCCGCCTTGACCTTCTCTTCATAGAAGGGCAGACGCTGCGCCGTGCGCATCAAGAGAGCCTTGACGATGTTTGGTGTCAGACTCGGATTGGCTTCGAGCATCAAGGCAATTGTGCCTGAAACGGCAGGGGCGGCGAACGATGTGCCGCTCCAAATCCTGTATGTTCCAGTGGCGTTTGGCGTGGCGGAATCCGATTCGCCGAGCACCGTGTCGCCAAGTCCGCCAAGCAGCCCGCCGCCCTGTTTCGAGTAAGAATAGCTTGCCGTCGGCGAAGTAACGGCTGATTCCGCCGCTCCGACAAGATTGCCGGGCGCGACAATGTCAGGTTTGATAAGCCCATCGACCAGAGTCGGCCCGCGCGATGAATAAGTAGTCACCACGTCGTCTGAGCGTTGGAGCGTTTGTTGTGTGTTGGTCGCGCCAACCGTGATGACCCTCGGCGAGTTGGCCGGCGAGAGGATGCCGCCGTAGATTGTCCGTCCCGTCGAATCTTTCCCCAGATTGCCGCCAGCCACAACAACGACGATGCCTGCATCCACTGCACGTCCCACGGCTTGGCACAAAGGATCGGTTCGATAGCTCTGCGTGATGACGGTTCCAAGCGAAAGATTCATCACGCGTATGTTGTACTGCGAACGATTTTTGATGGCCCAGTCGATGCCCGCAATTACACTGGAGACTGTCCCCACGCCTTTCGAGTCAAGAACGCGAACGCTAATGAGATGCGCGCCCGGCGCAATGCCTCCGTAAGTGGGTGCACCGGCCTTCTGCTTTGCATAATCCTCGCTGGCCTGTCCCGTCCCGGCGGCAACCTCACCGGGATCTCGATCCGCGGCCCCGCCA
>CBDUCU010000366.1:0-4518 GCA_965365725.1 uncultured bacterium
GGTCTCTTTCTCGCGGGAGTCATTGTCTTGGTGGGTTTCCCGCTCCTGCTCTACATTTGGTTGTGGCACACGACAGTATCTGAGTTGAAACTTGCCTTTGCCTATTTCATATCGGTGGCAGTGTTGTGCATCGTGTCCGCCTTCGCAACGAGTGATTCTGCATCAGTTCCCCTCTTGATGGCGTACTTCTTCAGTTTTATCCTTACCCTACCGTGGAATGTGCTGATAGGTTGGGCGTTCAGTGAGGCTCGTGGCTCAGGGTTCAGCAGTCGTGAGTTCGTGGCAATTATGCTGCTTGGGGCTGGGATAAACGGGGTGCTGTTATACCTCATTGCGGCAAAGATGCGGCGTATTATAACGTAGCGTGTGCTCGGTGCCGCAGGCTAACAACGGCATGCACCCGACCGCGAATAGCGTTGCTCTCATCCTCAAGACTTGGCCGTCATCAAGTTGAATCGGCGGCGGTGATTGTTGGGCTTAGATGGGCGTTGCGTGTACACCTCTCAACAAAGGTTGTTTGATAAACGCACTTACAAGCGTTTAGAGATTAGTAGCAGCCGTCAAAAACTTTGGTGGTCGTCGATGTTTAGTGGCCTGCTCGAATGCATAGGCGTAGCGAATGAGCACGGGTTCGCTGTAGGCGCGTCCGAAGAATGAGAGACCGACGGGAAGACCGAAGGCGAAGCCCGCAGGAACCGTAACGTGCGGGTAGCCCGCAACGGCGGCAGCCGAAGAAAAGCCGCCGGTAAAATGGTCGCCGTTGGCGAGGTCGGTCGTCCATGCAGGGCCGCCTGTGGGCGCAATCATTGCGTCGAGACGAAATTTGCGCATGACAAAATCGATACCGGCGGTGCGCGAAAGACGCAAGTTTTTGCGCAGCGCAGTAATGTAAGCGCGGTCTGTGAGCGGCCCTTTGGCCTCGGCGCGGATAAAGATTTCCTGTCCGAAGAAAGGCATCTCGCGCTCGCGGTTGCGCTCGTTAAAGTCAATCAAATCTTTGAGCGTCCGCTCGCGTTGTTCCGGCCCGCGACCAGCCAAATATTTGTTGAGATCGGTCTTAAATTCGTAGAGCAAAACTTCAAATTCCGAATCGTCAAATTTGCCTGCGGTCGGAACGTCTGCCGGGTCGATGACATTTGCGCCGAGACGTTTCAAAACGTCGATGGCCTCAGTCATCAGCTTGTCAACGCGGTCGTTAAAGCCGAAAGACTTTCGCACAACGCCGATGCGCGCGCCGCGCAAGCCGCCGGGGTCGAGAAATTTGGTGTAATCAATTTGCGCTCGCCCGCGACTTTCGCGCGTCACGGTATCGAGCGGATCAATGCCAGCGAGCACGCCGAGCAGTGCGGCTGCATCGGCGACAGTGCGCGCCATCGGCCCGGCTGTGTCCTGACTGTGCGCGATTGGGATGATGCCTGTGCGACTGACGAGTCCGAGCGTGGGCTTGATGCCGACCAGAGAGTTCGCAGACGAGGGACAGACGATTGAGCCGTCGGTTTCCGTGCCGACCGCAACGGCGCAGAGGTTTGCTGCAACCGCCACGCCCGAGCCTGTGCTTGAGCCGCAGGCGTTGCGCTCAAGCGCGTAAGGATTTCTGGTCAGACCGCCGCGCGCGCTCCAACCGCTTGTCGAGCGCGTCGAGCGAAAGTTGGCCCACTCGCTTAAGTTGGTCTTGCCGATGATGACGGCTCCGGCTTCGCGCAGCCGCCCGACGATAAAAGCGTCGCGCGCCGGTCTTGAGTTGACGAGCGCAAGCGAGCCTGCTGTCGTCAACATCCGGTCTGCCGTGTCGATGTTGTCTTTGATGAGAATGGGGATGCCGTGAAGCGCCCCGCGCAGCTTTCCGCTTTTGCGCTCGCCATCGAGCGATGCGGCGATTGAGAGCGCGTCCGGGTTGACCTCGATAACCGAATTGATGCCGGGCCCGCGCTTGTCGATCTTTTCGATTCGTTCGAGATACTTTTCCGCAAGCTCGCGCGCGCTCCATTTGCCCGAGCGCACTCCCGTTTGCAACTCCGCAATCGCCGCCTCTTCAAGCTCGAATGAGTCGCTTGAAACAAACGCATGCGCGCGCATGAGAGTAGGGCTGACCAGCGCCAAAGCGCCGCCGGTCAAGCCTGCTTTTAAGAACGTTCGTCGATTCAAACGTGAGAGATTTTTGGCTTTGCGCCTGCGCATCGTTGCCTCCGTCGTAAAGGGATTTACAAAGACTTCAAATCCGGCTCGACAAAGCGAAGCCGTGCTTCCCGCGAAAAGAGAAGCTCGCGGCTATAGTATTCCAAAGGCAGATTCTTGTCTGCACTTTCGATAAGCTCGTTGGCAAGCGAGACGAGCGATTGCGCTTCCCTATAGCTCTCGTCGAGAAACGCACGCACCGCGCGCAGCCAGAAGACCGTGAGCGTCTCGTGATAACCGCGCTCGCGCGTCGTCACAACTCCGTTGGCGCGATTGAATCGTTTGATACCCGCGCGCACGCGCAGCAGAGCCTCTTCAAAGTCGTCATGCAACAGATACCAGAGCGCAATCGTCAGATGCGCGCCGTGCGTCCACGCCGACCATTGAAGCGTACACGACTCAAAGCCGCGCACGACGCAGATGATCTCGTCGGCAGTGCGATACGGGGCGTGTTCTATGCGTTCGGCTAACATGGCGAACTCCTCACATTCTCATCTCGCGGTGCGGCGCGGCAACGACCTGATATTCGTCTGCATAAACGATGTAACCGATGCGCTCAGCCTTTAACATGCGGATGAAGATTCCATTCCAACCGAGGACGTGGCTCATCTCAAACGCCTTTGCAATATGTTCGCGCGCCGTCGGCTTAAACCAACACACGCCGGCCCGCCCGCCGATACGTGCAGGCATATACAATGTATGTGGAGCGTCGAGGTTGTCATTGAACCAGTCCATCAAGCCGCGCAGATAAGACCTGTCAAATTCAGACAACCCTTCCGACTCCAGCAGACGAAAAGCCGCGCAGAAAATCCCCTCTGGAACGCGCGACGCTTCGTCCATTTCCCACCATGCGAAACGGAGAAACATAAACAACGTAAACAGAAAGTTTTCACTCAATCGCTGAAACAAGCGGCGACAAGAATTGATGAAACATTTCGCGCTCTACCGTTGAGCTACGGCTTCCATATTTGGGGGAAGCCGCCGGGACTCGAACCCGGAACCTCGTCCTTATGAGGGATGTAGTTCCATCTGCATTCGCCGCGAGACAGCTATTAGCTGCTGGCTATCAGCTCTTGGCAATATCTGTCTTGAGCTAATAGCCAGCAGTTCAAATTGGCGACAAAATTGGTGAGAGTCTATCGCCCGCCTTAAAGACGGGCGATCACAGGATTTGAACCTGCTCGCGCTTTTGCGCTTTGACCATGTACTCCGCACCTGCATTCGCCAGTAAATCTAAAAAGCGAGGTTCAAGTGAGCGTGGTTAATGTCCGAGAGCCGACAAGTTTGTGCCGAGACAACGCTTCATTTCCCAAAAATGATGTACTCCCGGCGTGCATTCGGCCCCGCAATTTTTAAGTGAGCAGCGAGCAGTTAATGTTTTTGAATGCTCACTGCTCATCTGCTTACTTTCAAATCTCAATAGCTTCGATTACGCCGACCCAGTGGTCTGCGTTGAGACGGCCCGAGGCGAAGTCTGCGAGCGTCTCAAAGACTCGATCAGAGAAGCCGCCGACGTTGAGAATGTCTTCGCGCTCGACGGCCTGCGTCGTGCCGTAAGGCTGAAGGTCGATGCAGACCAGCCTCGCGCCTGGGTTGCGCATGCGAAAGCGAGTCCACTCAAACATCGTCTCGGTACGGCTTCCGCCGAAGCGTCCGTACTGCGCCGCGTCAACCCAGGACTCCTGATCGGAGACATAGACGACCAAATCGCCTGTCGCCGCGCGCTTGTTCAAAAGCCTGAGAGGCGCGCTACAGTTTGTGCCGCCCGCCGGAAGACGTGCGAGCTTCTCCGCGTTCGTCATCACGCTGTCGCGTGGGTTAAGACGCACTTCGACAGCCTTTGACTCAAACGGGATGACTTCGGCTTCGGCGTTCTTGCGCAGAATCGTCGCAGCCACAAGCGCAGCCACGTCAATACAGCGCACGCTGGTTGTCGAGCCTTTGCGATAGCCGGTCACGGGCGAGTGCATCGAGCCTGAGATGTCTGGGAAGACATAGACCTTTCCTTCAATCTTCGGCACATTGAGCGTCGCCGCTTCCATCGCGTCTTGTAGCGCGTCGCGCACGATTGAAGGCACGCCCGCATCGGCTGACGTATAGGCAACCATCAGCTGATAAGGGAAGACGCGCGCCTTCCTGATAAGCTCACGGTCGCGCAGACGCGCGGCAATCAATTCGGCCATGCCCGGTTCGTCAAAAACCTTGTGACGTGCAAACGTGTTGAGGTTCATGCGCGTCGTCTGCCACGAAGCGCGGCGCGCAATCGTCCGCCAATCCGCCGTGCTCAAAGGCAAGGCCGTCAGCATCTGAAACGGCACGTCGGGCACGTCCACCGTCTCACCC
>CBDUCU010000367.1:0-4508 GCA_965365725.1 uncultured bacterium
GCGCTTCTCTGTCTGCTCGTCAACTATCTTGTTTTCATCCGACCAGACAAACCGAGCGCTCCTTCGCTCGACTTCGCCGGACGCGTCGCACACTGATGATTAACGACAGCAGACACGGCGGACACAGTTCAATCAAAACTGTGTCCGCCGTGTCTGCTGTCGTTAATCTTTATTTCAGACGCGCGCCGTTTGGAACATCCTCGTTGAAAGTCGCAAGCACGGGTTTGCCTTCATCGCCCACAGATGCTGCGAGCAGCATGCCTTGCGATTCCAGACCTCGAAGCTTGCGCGGTTGTAGATTTGTGACGACGACGATCTTGCGCCCGACGAGTTTCTCTGGCTCGTAATAAAGCGCAATTCCGGCAAGAATCTGTCTCGGGCTTTCTTCGCCGATATCGACCATCAGACGCAGAAGCTTATCCGCCTTCGGCACTCGCTCCGCCGTCTTGACCTCACCCACGCGCAACTCTACTTTAGCGAAGTCGTCAATCGAAATGTATTTCACGCCTTCCGCCTTCTCAGTCGCGGCGGGCACGGCGTCGGCCTCGGTCGCGCCGCGCACGGGCGGCTCAGGTTTTGTTTCGACGGCGGTCTCTGCGCCCGGCACGGCGGCCTGCGTCGCGTGCGTGCCCTCTGTTTTTGTTTGCTCGTTCTTCTCTTCTTCGATTGCTGCCATGATCTTTTTCTTATCGAGACGCGGAAAAAGCGGAGAGACTTCTCCAACACGCGCCCCTTTCTCTAAACCTCCCCAAGACAATTTTACGGGATCAAATTTTGCCACATCCTCCGTCTGTCCGAGTTGAGCCCAAATTGATTTAGCCGCATCGGGCATGACCGGATAGAGCATCACTGCGAGCCAGCGCAAAGATTCTGCCGCTCGATAAAGAACGGCTTCTAATGTCTGCCTTTGAGCTTCGTCCTTGGCAAGCTCCCAGGGCTTTGCATCCGAGATCAACTTATCGACGCGCGCAATCACACCCCAAGCCGCTTCAAGCGCACGGTGAAAAGCGTATTCTTCAAAATGAGAAACAAACTGATTGCGCGCGTGCTCAAGCACAGAAGCCAAAGATTCGGCCTCCGCATCGACACCTGCGCGCTTTGCTGCAAGCCGCTGCGATTCGTCAATCGCTCCAGATGGAATCTGCCCGTCGCAGTAACGATGAATCATCGTGATTGTGCGGCTGAGTAAATTGCCAAGCCCGCTTGCAAGATCGCTGTTTGTGCGGTCGATGACCGACTCGTAGCCTACCGCGCAATCCTGCCCGAAAGACATCTCACGCAAAAGAAAATAGCGCACGCCGTCAACGCCTATGCGACTTTGTAAGACCAAAGGGTCGATGACGTTGCCGAGCGTCTTAGACATCTTGCGGCTGTCCACGACCCAGAAGCCGTGCGAGACAACGCCGCGCGGAACTTCAACGCCCGCGGCCATCAAAAACGCCGGCCAATAGATCGCATGTTGACGAAGAATATCTTTAGCGATGAAATGTGTGCCCGGCCAAAATTTATCAAACAGTTCATGCTTGCGCTGCTCGTCGTTTCCCCATCCGAGCGCAGTGATGTAATTCGAGAGCGCATCGAACCAGATATAGATGGTATGGTCCGAATCGTCAGGCACAGGGATGGCCCAGCTGACAGACTTTTTCTGCCGACTGATTGAAAGGTCCTGCAACCCTGCGCGCACAAAGCTCATGACTTCGTTGCGGCGCGCCTCTGGCCGCACAAAATCGGGTCTCGATTCATAGAGCTCGAGCAAAGCGTCTGCGTAATCTGAAAGACGAAAGAAGTACCCTTCTTCAGAGACGCGGTCGAGCGGCGTGTCGTGAACCAGACAGAGCGGCGCGTCCTTCTCGTTGGCAGCCTTTGCGTATTGATCTTCGGGCTTGAACTCCGCACAGGCCGCGCAAAACCATCCCTCGTAAAAATCCTTAAAGATGCAGTCGCGCCCTTTTGGTGTTTTCGATTGCGCCACCTTTCGCCAGAACGAAGCCACTCCCTCATAATGGAAGGCTTCGGTCGTCCGCATAAACACATCGTAACCGCTGTGCTCAGTGTCGAGCCCGTAAGCGGCAAAAGTTTTCTTCAATTCGCCGACGATAAAATCGACGTGCTCGCGCGGCGTGCGTCCGTTTCGCGCCGCGCTGCGCTCAATGTTCGTGCCGTGCTCGTCCGTCCCCGTCAAAAAATAGGTCTCGAACCCGCGCTGGCGTTTGTAGCGCGTCAAAGCGTCGGCCACCACCGTTGTATAAAGATGACCGAGGTGCGGCCTATTGTTGGCGTAGTAGATTGGCGTTGTGATGTAGAAATTTTTCATTCGTGAATCAGCGATCAGTCAATCTTAAATCGTT
This sequence comes from uncultured bacterium, assembly GCA_965365725.1. Taxonomy (GTDB): domain Bacteria; phylum Acidobacteriota; class Blastocatellia; order Pyrinomonadales; family Pyrinomonadaceae; genus DASQDT01. The sequence goes on from CBDUCU010000367.1 coordinate 2,349, forward strand.
GTCGCGCATCTCGCTTTAATTGTAAATCGAATCGCTTTCAATCAATCGATTCACGATTTACGCATTCTTGCCTGTAATCAAAGCCATCGCTTCAGCGCGCGTGCGCGGGTCTTTGCGAAAGCCGCCGCGTATGGCCGAGGTGATGGTGATCGCGCCGGGTTTCTTTACGCCGCGCAGCGTCATGCACGTATGTTCGGCTTCCATCACGACCATCACCCCGACCGGCATCAGCAGTTCAAAAAGCGTGTCTGCAATCTCGGAAGTGAGACGCTCCTGAACCTGCAATCTTCTGGCGAAGGTATCGACCAACCGCGCGAGTTTTGAAAGTCCGACGATGCGCCCGCCCTTCGGGATGTACGCAATATGCGTCTTGCCGACAAAAGGAGCAAGATGATGCTCGCACACGGATGCAAAATGGATGTCTTTGACGATGACCATTTCGTCATGTTTGTCGCCGGGCAGCGGCGCGACGTGCTCGCGCGGGTCTTCGCGCATTCCGGCAGTCAATTCCGCATACATCTCAGCGACGCGACGCGGCGTGCGCAGTAGACCGGGCCGATCCGCATCCTCACCAACACCTTCGAGAATTAGACGTACGCCGCGCTCTATCTTTTCGAGATCGACGCTTGAGCCGTCAATTTTACTTTCGACTTCCTCGTCCGGCTCGGTCGAAGAATATTTTGTTGACATGGTTCAGGCTTTTTCCTTCCGGCATACGCGCCTGCGCATGAGCATTAACGCTCGTCAGCTGACATTTACGCGCCTCTCATTTTGCGATATGCAGCCAGCGCTGCGCTTTCAACCTCTCGCAACGAAACGTTCTGCTTTTCGCTTGCCGAACGACAGTCGTCATACTCAGGAGTGCCGCCATAGATGCGCTCTCCCGTTCGCGCAACTTTAACGCGTATCGAGCCAAATTCAGTCTCAACCGAGACCAACTCCCTTTCAAGCGCGCGCCTTTCAACTTCGTAACAACGCGCGCCGATGGTCGTCGTCTCGCTAAAGAGCAGTTCAAATATCGACTCTTTATCAAAGGGGCGACAGAGAATCGAAACAAGCACGCCGGGCCGATTCTTTTTCATCTGGGCTTGCGTGAAAAAGCAATCCAGCGCGCCAGACTTAAATGCCGCCTCCATCAAATGACCGATGATTTGCGGCGTCGCATCGTCGATATTCGTCTCAATCATCAAAAGTTTTTCATCACTTTTCACCTCCGCACTACTCTCGCCGACCATCACGCGCAGGACGTTCGGAAACTTTTCGTATTCGCGCGTCCCTGCTCCGTACCCGATAGCTTCAACCTTCATTTGCGGAAGCGGCCCGAACTCTTTGCAGAGAGTGCTGATGATGGCCGCGCCCGTCGGCGTGACCAGCTCGCCTCTTAACTCGGTTGAATAAATCGGAGCATCCCGCAGCAGCTCTGCCACAGCCGGTGGCGGCACTGGAAAAAGCCCATGCTCCATTTTTACTGTTCCCGTACCAACATGCAGTGGCGACGAAACAAATCGCTCGATTCCCAGAAGTTCAAATCCAATGCATGCTCCGACCACATCAACAATCGCATCAATCGCACCCACTTCATGAAAATGTATCTTCTCAACCGCAACGTGATGAACGCGCGCTTCCGCCTCTCCGAGTCTAATAAAAATCGCTGAAGCATTTTTCTTCACCGCTTCTGAAAGCTTCGCGTCTTCGATGATGTGCAAAATGTTCGCAAGATGACGATGTTTTTTCGCCTCATGCCCAACGTGCACGTCTGCTTTTATCGAGCTGATGCCCGAGCGATCAACGCGTGTGAAGCTTAACTTGAAATCGCTTACGCCGAGTCCGTTGAGTTGTGCGAGCAGTGCAGACTCATCCGCACCCGCGCCGACCAATGCGCCGAGCGTCATATCGCCGCTGATGCCTGCAAAGCAATCGAAGTAAAGAGTTCGCATCAAAATTCCAACGCTTGCAGTGCAACGCCTGCCCGCTCCTCAATCGTCTCGTCGCAAAAATCAGAGAGCGGCGTTTGCTCAGGGTTGACTTCGACGATGTATGCGCCCGACTCACGCGCGACAAACGCCAAACCAGCCGCCGGATAGACGAGAGCAGACGTGCCTATCACAAAACACACGTCGGATGTCATGGCCGCATGCTCTGCCCTGCTATAGATTTCCG
>CBDUCU010000368.1:0-4494 GCA_965365725.1 uncultured bacterium
GAGCACGAGCACGACGTCGTCGGCCTGATCAAGCGCGGCCAGCGTGATCGCATCGAAAGTGTGCTGCGGGTCGATGACCACATAGTCGAAGCGTTCGCGCAGCGTTTCGATAACCTCGAAGATGTGCTCCGGCTTGATGTCGTCGGCGGAATCGGCTTCGCGTGGCGCGGCGAGCAGCGAAAGATTTGTTGAGTGCGGTGCGAGATAGCTACGCAGAAGCGCGTCGTCAATACGCGAGCGATTTTCTACAAGGTCGGAGATAGAGAATTTTGGGTCAACGCCGAGAAAGAGCCCAAGGTCGCCCGATTGTAAATTGAGATCGACGAGCGCGGTGGGCGCGTTGATCGAGGCGGCGAGGTTGGCAGCGATAAAGGTCGTCCCGCAGCCGCCCTTGCTTGAAAAGACCGCCACTGTCCGCCCGCGTTTTTTTGGAGCCTCTTGTTGCCCCTCGCAAAATTCGGTGGTGCGTTTGACGACCGTGCGAAACTCTTCTGCAATCACGGGCAGGCGCAGGAATTCGCGCGCTCCGGCACGCAAAGAACGCAGGATAAGGTCGGGCGAGGCATCGCGCGACGCGCAGATGATGGCTGTCTGCGGGCATTCGGCGGCGACGCGCTCGACAAATTTAAGTTGGTTGTCAGGCGACGTGCCAAGCGCGACAATTGCCGCCGAAGGCTTGAGCCGCGCAATCTCTCCGAAGAGTTGTTCCGCGTCGTCGCCTCCGGCAAGAATTTGCGCGTTGGGCTCATTGTTGAGCGCGCCGCGCAGTTCTTTGAACGTGTCGAGGCCGGTGCTGAGAATGACGAATGAGAGTTGTTGTGGCATCGCTTTTTATCGCCGTTGACTTTGATTATTTTTCTACTTCTTTATCGTTTCACTGACATTTGCCTGCGCCGTTGACGCGACGCGGTGGACGGCACACACAGCCCGTCGAAACGTTCTCGCCCGAGTTGCAGGCGCGCGGCGCTGGGGTTGGAACCGGCGTTGGCACAGGTGTCGGTGTCGGCGCTGGTGTCGGCACGGGTGTGGGCGTTGGTTGGGGAGTTGGAGTCGGCACGGGCGTTGGGCCGGGCGTGGGCACGGGCGTGGGTGCAGGCGTGGGTGTGGGAGCGCCGCCGATATTACCGGGAATCATGCCCGCGCTCTCGGCTGTCAGCGTCGTGCGATAGTCAGGCAACTGAATCGAAGTTCCGATCAAAGGAACGACAAATTGAAAATTGTAATTTGTGATGCTGACGGTCACTTTGCCGTCCGGGTAGCCAAAAACTCCTGTGATCGAAGACGGCGTATAGACCACTTCCACATCTGCCGCGTCGAGGTCTTTAACCATCTTCGCGCCCGTGCCTTCCGGGTTGCCATAGACGGCCATGTTCTTGACGCTCGTCTCGCCCGTTGTGGGGTTGATAACGGCGTGACGCGCTGCGCGGCGCGTCGCATCGGCCAAAGCATTGTGCGTCCAAAGCAGACGCGAGATTTCAATTACGCCGAAAGTAGCCGTCAGGAAGACAAATGCGCCCAGCGTGAATTCCACGATGGCTGAACCGCGCTCGCTTCTCTTCTGGTCTCTCAGGCTTTTCATCTCTTAAGCGTTCTCTCTTCGTCTTTTCCGATGCCGGAATCAGCTTGCAGGAATCGAAGGCATGCAGCGCATCGTCGTCTTCGGGCCGACCTCTATGTTGAGCGTTGCGTCGCCGTCATTGAGAAAGGCTCCGATATCAAAAAGAGGTTGATAGATGTAGCCGTCGATCTCGACAGTCACTTTCTCTGGCCCACGGCCGCCGACAACACGCCGCCCGTGCGCGTGATCTTCACCTGTGTCGTTGAAAGACCATGCAGGACAGGGTCGCCGTCGCCCGTCGTGTCGCCATAGACGACGAGGTTTCTGGCCTTTGCGTCGTCCGTGCCGTTGGCCGGCGCGGTCGTTAGAAAACGCGCCGCCGAGCGCGTCGCTTTCGTCAGAGTCGTGTAGGTGTGAAAGAAGCGTCCAAACTCAGCCGCCGTTGCAACCATCAGGCAGAGGACGGGGAGCACGATTGCCAGCTCGACCATCTGCGTGCCGCGCTGCTCATCCGCAAAGCCGCGCAGCCTTTTGCTTATTCTCATAAAGACTCTCATTGCGTTCGGCCTCCGCCTTCTTTCATCGATAAAGCATGGGCTTTCATTGATAGAGCACGGGCATCGTCAATTCCGGCGTGACCGGCCCGCCGCCCGGCTTGTAGCCTCCCTTGCCAAACATGATGCGCTCGCCGATGTATTCCATCTTGACGTTGCCGCCGCTTCCGTTGCTGATGCTGGTCTGCATAAAGAAGGCTGCGAAGCGATTGAACTTGACGCGGTTGCGTCCCTGATCGAACTCTTCGAGCTTGATAATCGGGATGAGCACGACGCGCCTGTAAGCAACCGCTTTGTGATTTGGATTCGGAGCCTTGTAGTTTGAGCCGTTGCGCGTTGCAGGATCGAGGCTCGCCTTATATTGCTCCCACGTTATGTCTTCTTTGATATTTACGTCGGGCGGATAATCGTCCGGGTCGAGACCGCCGCTATAGTCGTCAAAGCGTGTGTTAAGACCGTGACGGACGGGGCCGGCGTTTACGCCCGGTTTCGTGTCCACGTCGTACCACTCACCCGGCTCGGCGCAGATATCAACTCCGCCTGCCAGCCCGTATTTCACTTCCTTGCCGCCGCGCCCTGCGCCGGCCAGAACCTGATAGTTGCCCGGCGAGACATGACCGCCGGGTTCGGAGCGAACCGTGTACATCTGACCGGGAACCATCGGCACGTCGATGACGGAGAGAGGAATCCATTCGCAGTGAACGTTGGGCGGCACGGACATGCCTGCTATCGCGCGCTCTGCCAACTGCACCTGATTTGTGTTGAGCGCGAGCGAAGCCATATACACGCCGACCGTTTTCGGCGGAACGTCCACCCGCACGAAGCGTATGTCTTCGGCGTTGGCTTTGGCCGAGGCAGCATCAATGTAAGGGCCGCCGAAATTGACCGCGAACTTTACGTCTGAGGCATTGATGGTCACGCCCGTCTTGTTAAACTCGAAATTGTTCATCACTTCGACGGCGCGCGCCTGTGCGATGTCAATTCCGCTGGGCGAAGAGTTGAGAGCCGACGCTCCGGCCAAAGCTGAAGCATCGGCTGCGTTAGAAAGCTCGGCACGAACAACATAGAAGTGGCTCACGTCGATGCAGAGACCGACGGCGAGGAGAAAGGCAAGCATCCCAAATGCGCTCATCGCGAGGACAGAGCCGCGCTCAGAATTCCTGTCTTGCGAATCTGAAATTTGCGCTCTTTTCATCTCTCCTCCTCAAAGCCTCAATCTGAAAACCTTTTTACTGCGGGCGCATTTCCGTGTGCGGTGGAACGCGCCCGCAGGCCATGTCACCTCTGCACGTCGGGCGCTTTGAAGTTGATCTTCGAGAGCACCGTCGGCAGGGCGGTGGCGCTGGGGAGGGCGACTTTTGTCGCCTCCGTCTTAATCTCTTCGACTTTTGTCGCTTCCACTTTCGAAGCATCCTTCTTCGGCGCTTCGGTCGCGGGCGCGCTCACAGGAGCTTCACTTTTAGGAGCGTCTATCTTCGTATTCGAGGTGGAGTTCCCGGTCGAGAATCCATGATCGCCCGTGATGCCTTCGCCCTTCGGCTCGATGCCGAGCGGCGAGCCTTGTTTGACTCCGTCGAGTCCACGCATCGTCGGCAGCTCGTCGCGGTTTACAGGCTTGACCATCTGCGCCGTGACGATAAACATCAGCTCCGTCTCCTGCTTCTGGAATGATTTCGACTTGAAGAGGTTTCCGATAATCGGAATATCGCCGATGCCGGGAACTTTCGAGAAGGTCTGCGTTTCGTTGTTGTCGAGAAGACCTGCAAGAGCAAAGGATTGGCCGTCGCGCAGTTCAACGCCGGTCTTGGCGCGACGAGTCTTTAAGGCAGGAATCAGAAAACCGTCGAGCTTGACACCGTTGGCAAAGTCGATTGTTGAAACTTCCGGCTCCATCTCAAGACGAATGTGATCTTCGTCGATGATCGTCGGCTTAAAGTTGAGACGTACGCCGTATTCCTTCCACACGATTGAGACGACCGTCTTATCTCCGCTCGATTGAACGACGGGGACAGGAAATTCGCCGCCCGCCAGAAAGCTTGCCTGTTGACCGTTCATCGCAATCAAATTCGGTTCAGCCAGACTACGAATCGCGCCGACTGATTTGAGCGCGCGCAACATTCCGGTCAGACCCGACGCGCTGTTGCCAAGAAAGAGGTTGAGCGCTGGCGTCAGGACGGACGTAGCCGAGACGACCGAGCTAGCGATGCTGACATCCTTTAATGAACTCGGCCCCTGTCCGCTATTGAGATAGCCGACCGTTCCGGGATCGCCGCAGCTTTGCCATTTGCCGGCGACCCTCTTGAAGCCCGCCGCCTTGAACGCCGCGGCCTGATCGGCGGGTGTGAGCTTGGCCTGCGCCAGGGCGGGCGTGGCGGCAAGGCC
>CBDUCU010000369.1:0-4473 GCA_965365725.1 uncultured bacterium
AGCGCGCCCCGTTTGAAGGTATAAACGAGGCGAGCACAACGTCCGTCGAGATCAGCGCGTAGGCGAGTCCCAAAGAGCGATGCCCGATGGCGCGGATAAAGAGAAAGGCGATGCGTCGGCCCAAGCCGGTCTTGATCATCCCGTGCGACATCATAAAGGCCGCAAGCGGAAGCCACACAATCGGGTCTGCAAAACCGCCGAGCGCGCGCTCAATCGGCAAAACTCCTAAGAGAGCCGTCGCCGAAACTCCAAGAAGCACGACCGCGCCGCTCGGCACGGGCCGGACGATTGAGCCGACAATCGTCGCTAGAAAGATTGCCAACAACCGCCAGGCCTGCGGCGTGATGCCTTCGGGGACAGGCGAAAATGCCACGCCGAGCGCGCACACGACGACCACGCCCCACTTGAGAAGCGTCGCCCGTCGGTTGTCGCCCCGATTGGTTTCGCCCGGAGTCTGCGCTCCCGTCTGTGCGACCTCGCGTGTGTCGCTCATCTCGAATTGTTTTGGAAACTTCTTCAGGATCGAAGAGCCGGGCGATGCTAGCACCCGTTGCCGCGCCGCTCAAGAGGAATAAAAAAATACGTCCGTTGTCAGTAGTCCCTAGTCCGTTGTTTCATGTTGCCCAAAGTCTCACTAATAAAGAATCGTCAGGACTTTAGAGTCCAACGAGACAACTGACGAATAACAACGGACTACTGATAACTGACAGCTTTTCGGTCTTCAAAAAAAAGTGCTTGAGCCTGACGCTGCGTCAGGGCTTAGGATGACTTAAGCGAAGGAGGCAGACTTTGGTGAAGGAGACGCAGGGACGAATGTTTCAGGCAAGCGAGTTTGCGCGCGCGGCGGGCGTAAGCGTACGCACGCTTCACCACTACGACCGGATGGGGCTTCTCAAACCGAGCCGGCGCAAAGCGTCGGGCTACAGGCTCTATGGCGAGCACGACTTTGCTCGTCTGCAACAGATCGTCACGCTCAAATTCATAGGGCTGCCTTTGAAGCAGATCAAGGCGCTTCTCGATACCAACTCGCTCGACCTTACGGCTACTCTTCGGCTGCAACGCGAGGCGCTTAGCGAAAGACGCAAGCAGTTGGACGCGGCGCTTGCGGCCATCGATAAAGTTGAGCAGACGGGCGGCACGGATTGGGAAGCATTGAGAAAAATAATCGAGGTGATTGAGATGGAAAACAATATGGATTGGGTCAAAAAATATTACACCGAAGAACAACTCGCCGATCTAGCGCGGCGCGGCACGCCCGAAGTGCTTGAGCGCGGCCAAGGCGATTGGGCCGCGCTAATCCGTGAGGTTGAAGAAGCGGTCGCCGCAAAAGTTGACCCCGCGACCGAGCATGCGCAGGCGCTCGCCGCGCGCTGGGAAAATCTGATCGAGCAATTCACCGGCGGAGATGTCGGCATTCGTGAAAACCTGACGAAGCTCTACGCCGACCAGTCCAACTGGCCGCAGACCTTCAAAAAGCCCTACAGCGACGAGGCCGCCAACTTTATCAGCGCGGCCAAAAGCGCGAGCAAAAAGTAGGCTCTAAGCGCGCGCAAATTACCAACCGTTGACAAAAGCGACGGCCATCAGGTCTATCCCTCATCAGACTTGATGGCCGTCGCTCTTGTTAATCCCGATGCCAAGAAAAAAAGGATTTTTTTGTTAACAACTCTACCAGTCCGCGCGAGCGGACGCGTTGAATCGTTTCAGCTATAAAATGCTTTTGCGTCGCGTCTGTAATTAATCGCTATAATGTTTACGCCCTTCGCATGTCGCGCAAAATCATGCAACTAAACCTTGCAGCAAAAATTTGTCTTGCCGCTTCTGGCATCTACCTGTTGGCCGGGATGCTCGTCGGCATCATCAAATATCGACGCATCATGTCGAGCCGCGAGCACCGCGCGCCCGTCTATATCGACATCGCGCATCGCGCCGCGTTTATGTACAGCTTCGCCGCGCTCGTCATGGCCGCGCTCGTGCAGTTCAATTCATTCAGCGAGCGCGTGCTGACAGGTGCAACGGGTCTCGTCCTGCTCTATTTCACTTTGACTATTACCGGCTATCTCCGGCACGGTTTGCGCGACGACACGGACAATATGTTTGCCGAGCGCAACATGACAACGACTTGGTTTATGTACACGCTGATTACGGCTGAGGTCGGAGGTATGGCCGTCATCTTGTGGGGCTTTTTGTCGGCGCAGGATTGGCCGCTTTTCTGAAAAAGAGAATGGAAAAAATCGTCTTTCTCGACCGTAACACTTTGCGCGCGGACGTGCGCCGTCCCGCCTTCGAGCACGAATGGACGGAGCATCAAAAGACCAGTCCTGAAGAGGTCGTCGAACGCTTGCGCGACGCTACGATTGCCGTCACAAACAAAGTCGCGCTCAGGCGCACAGCTCTCACGCAACTGCCAAATTTGAAGTTGATCGCCGTTGCTGCGACCGGCACGGACATCGTCGATTTAGACGCGGCCAGCGAATGCAATGTGACGGTCTCAAACGTGCGCGGCTATGCGCGGACGGTCGTGCCCGAACACGTCTTTGCGCTGATGCTCGGCTTGCGCCGCAATCTCTTTGCCTACCGCGACGACGTGCGACGCGGCGCTTGGGCCGAGGCCGAGGCCTTTTGTCTGCTCGACCACACGATACGTGACCTTCGCCAAAGCACTCTCGGACTCGTCGGCTACGGCTCAATCGGACGCGGCGTTGAGACTCTTGCGCGCGCCTTCGGGATGAACGTCCTCATCAGCGAACGCAAGAGCGCGACGACCGTGCGCGCGGGACGCACGCCGTTTACAGAAGTCCTGCGCGCAAGCGATGTGGTTTCGCTTCACACGCCGCTCACCGCAGAGACTAAAGGCTTGATTGGAAGAGAGGAATTAAGCTTGATGAAGAAAGGGGCGCTTCTCATCAACTGCGCGCGCGGCGGCGTGGTCGATGAAGAAGCGCTTGCGGAAGCTCTGCGCAACCACCAGATTGCGGGCGCGGGCGTTGACGTGCTCAGCACAGAGCCTCCGCGCGAAGGAAATCCATTGCTCGCACACGACCTCACGAATTTGATCGTCACGCCTCACATCGCCTGGGCCAGCCTCGAAGCCATGCAAACGCTTGCCGACCAGCTTATCGACAACATCGAAGCATTCGTGCGCGGCACACCACAAAACATCGTAAATCGTAAATCGTGAATAGAAGTTGGGTAAGCTGAGGCTTGAATCAGAGAGTTCAAACCGGAGAGCATTTAATCAAATTCGATTCACGATTTACGAGTTCTCAGTGCTCCGCCGTGTAGAGCCGTAGGATTTCCTGTCCCTGACGCGAGCGCGGGTCGATGGTGCGAAGATGTTTGCGCCCCTGCATCTCCCAGATGGCCGTCACCTGTCCATCCTTCTCAACGGCGTGGTAGGTGATCTCTTCGGACGGGCCGCCGGCCTGCTCTGTTGCGCCCTCGGCTTGCGGCGCGGTCTCGCTTACATCGGGCGCGTCGGCGGCTTGCGCGTTGTCGTTCTCTGACATCTACTCAGTCCCTCTCTCAATGTTTCTTTGGATTTAATCGGCAATAATTTGTAGGCGGATTGTGGCACAGGGGAAAGGCAAAAGTAAAAAGGCAAAAGGTAAAAGTAGGACGCGACGGATGGTCTCTTCACTTTTACCTTTTGCCTTTTTACTTTTTACTTCTTTAGCGCAAGCGCGGCTTCGACGGCGCGGCGCGGCGCGACAACGCCCCAGCCCTGACGGTCGATCTCGATGTCGGGCAGACGCTCCGCCGTGTGAAGAAGGATGCGCTTGACCTCCTGCGGCGTGAGTTGCGGATTGGCTTCGATCATGCACGCGACGACCGATGAGACGATGGGCGCGGCAAAACTCGTCCCGTCAACAAACTTGTAGTGCTCGCTGATCACGTCTGCCTCGTGGAGCTTGACCATGATGAGCTGGCGCATGATGTAGGTCGGAAGCTCGCGCGCATCGTAAATATCGCGGTCAACGTCCTTGTTCTCTTCGATAATTGCGCGTAACTCTTCATCTGAGGCGCGGTCGAGCTTGGCATAGAGTTCGGCTTCGGCGGCAGTCGGCGTGTGCGGCAGAATCGGCGCGGGCACCCAGATGCCGGGCGCGATCAATTCGGGCTTTTGCAGACCGTCGATGGTCGGCCCGTAGGACGAGCGATACATGCCTGCGCGCGTGCGGTCGCGCGAGTTTTTATCGTCGAGTCCGCCGACCGAGATGCAGGATGGAGAGCTGGCGGGCGGGATGACGGGATGACCCGGCTCCCAACCAGCGTTGCCGACGGCGCAGACCACAACGAGACCTTCGCGCACGGCGCGCTCGACCGTCTGACACAGAGCGTTGTGCAGGTAAGACTCTTCCTTGTCGCCGCCTGCCGAGATGTTGACGACGCGGATATTGAAATGCTCGCGGTTCTCCAAAACCCAATCGAGCCCGCGTTTGATATTGCGCTCGGGGATGTGGCCCGAACGAC
>CBDUCU010000370.1:0-4467 GCA_965365725.1 uncultured bacterium
CACGGTCGGGAAGACGCCGTCCCCGGTGCACGACAGCCCCTCGGGCACGCCCGTCATCATCATTCAACAGGTGCCGGCAACATCCGGAGCGAGCGCACCTACGACGACCGCGCCGCCTTCATCTTCAGCGCCTCCGGCATCCTCGGCGACCGATGATACAAGCGTCCAATCAAAGCTCGATAAAGCATTTCGTGACGATTCATCGCTGTTTGAAGCGGGGGTGACGGCGACCGTCCTGAGTGGCAAGGCAACGCTCAACGGCGCGGTCAGTTCTGAGGCGCTCAAGGAGCGTGCTGAGCGTTTGGCTTATTCGATCAAGGGCGTGCAAAGCGTGGAGAATAGAATTACAGTCGTACCTTAGGAAAACCCATGCTTCTTTGCCCGCCGTAGAATGCATAGCAGGAATGAAAATACGCCTCCATTCAATCTTGAATGGAGGCGTAATCCTTTGCATTACCTGCTCATCGCGAGCAAGCTGCTTAAACGCTTTCGACGCTCAATGGCCTTCTGTGTGCTGGCGCAACCATTCGTTTAGTTCAGCCTCGCCTGGCTCGCGTCCAAGTTCTTCACGCAAGCGATTCTTAACGTATTCGCGCTCGCGTCGCGCCGCATCTTCAAGCGTGCGGTCTCCGGGCGGGGTGTTGTCCGTATCACCCTCTTCGAGATTCTCAAAAAGCAGTCCGCCCATCGACAGATGCGACCCCGCTTGCTCGCGCGTTTGCCCATCACTATGCTCTGAGAACATTTTTCCTCCCGCAAATTAACGCTATCTTCTTTGGAGATGCGCGCATGTTATGCGCAACCGTGCGGCTCACGCAAGGACGGAAAAAGCGGGACAGGCATTGACATCCCGTCCCGCTCTCAAAATCAATCAAGCTGAAATACAAGGCGCATCACGGTTTGACGCAAACGCCCGTTCTATTTCACAAGCTCATCGGCTACTGCGTTTGCTCCGTAAACTTTTCTGAGCACTTCGAGCATGCCGCGCGAATCGACCGAGATCGAGCGGTTGACGCTTTCGTCGTAGTAGAAATTTCCGACGACCGATTGGATGTTGCCATCGAAGATAAGCCCGATCAGCTCCATCTCCTTGTTGAATGAAGGCGAGCCTGAATTGCCGCCGATGATGTCATTTGTCGCCACAAAGTTGAAATGCACCTTCGGGTCGAGAGCAGATTTCTTTTCCACCCAGCGCGGCGCGAGGTTGTATGGAAACTTGAAGTTGTTTACCGCCGCACGCTCGTAGAGACCGCCGAAATTTGTAAACGGGCCGATCCGTTTACCGTTTTCGACATAGCCTTTGACCGAACCGAATGAGAGACGCGGCGTAAAGGTCGCATCCGGATAAAGGCCCGTCCCCTCCTTTTCAAAAAGCGCACGCGCAATCTTGGCGTAGGCCGCGCGCTCGACTCCAATCACTTCCGCTTCGTTGCGACGACGCGCCGAGCGCGACTCGGAGTCCATCGCGCGTGCGAGCGCAATCAGAGGGTCGTTTGATTCGTTGATTGCCTTCGCACCACCTGCAAAAAGCTGTTGACGATACGCCGCATCCTTTAGCTTCGATCCTGAAATCAATTCGGCGGCTCGCTCCTGCGGACTCTTTCCGCCGAGCACGCGTTTGACGAGCGCGCTGTCGCTCCCATAAACCTGCTGCAAAAGCGCGAGCGAGGCCGAAAGCTTCATCACCTCAAAGTCTTCATAGAAGGGCGGCGCGGCGGCGAGCATTCCGGCGATTGAGCCGCGACGCGCGTCGGTAAATTCCGGCAAACGTTCCGCATCAGGCTTCGCGGATTCGTCGGCGTAACGAGCAAGTGCGCGCGCGTAAGTGAAAAGCTGCGAGTTGAAGGCTGCGCCGTTGTCTGACAGAGATGCGCCGCCCAGGAAGCGACGGTCGCGCTCATATTCGGCGAGGCTTTTCCGTGCGCGCGCAATTGAATCCCACGCGTCGCCATACTCCTTCTGTCGTCGTGGATCGGAGTTGACGTATTTGCGCAGAGCCTCTTCATCCTTGCGCTTGCGCTCGATGACAGACTTGTCGCGCAGGCCCGCAAGCTGTCCCTTATAAACCTTGATAAAATTTTCGGCGTAGTTCAGCTCGTTTTGTCCACGTCGAGTCTGCTCTTCGCCCTGCTTCATATAAGCTTTCAGTGAATCGCGGCGGCTCTCAAGCATCTGAATGATGTAAGGAATGCCGTGATCGCGCAAAAACTCTAAATGCGCGACCGTGTTAAGACGCTGGGTGTTGCCAGGACTTCCCGAAACAAAAACCAGCTCGCCTTCTTTCGCACCCTCTTTCGACCACTTGAAATAACTTTCAGGGCGCAAAGGCTTGCCGTTTTCATAGACGCGCACCAGAGCCATGTCGAGATTGAAGCGCGGGAAATTGAAGTTGTCGGGGTCGCCGCCAAAGAACGCGGTTTGAAATTCAGGCGCGAAGACAAGCCGCACGTCCGTGTAACGTTTGTAGCGATAGAGATTATAAAGACCGCCTTGATAAAGCGTGACGACTTCGGATTTAAGGCCCGTCGCCTTTGTTGATTCGGCCTCGATGCGTCCGATCTCAGCCTGTCGCGCACTGGCCGCATCAGCCGGCGACATTTCAGGTTTGACCACGCCGTTCACACGCGCCGTCACGTCTTCGATGCTGACGAGCATGTTCAGTTCGTAATTCGGAATCTTCAACTCCTCTTCACGCGTCTGTGCAACAAAACCCTCTTTTGCGTAATCCTTTTCGGCGCTGCTCAATTGGCCGACCACATCTTCAACAATGTGATAATTCGTCAGCACCAACCCTTCGGGCGAGACAAACGAACCCGTGCCGTTTGGAAATCTGACGGTCGCCTTGAGCACGCGGCTCACCCACTCGTCTGTTACTTCAAAACCGTAGCGCCGTTTGATCTCCGCCTTTGGCAGATTGTTAAAAGTCCACATGCCCTCGTCGGCCAGAGCCGTCGTCCCCAGCGAAGAGACAAAGAGCAGCGCCGCGAACGTTAAGTTTAGAATTTTTCTCAGTCGCATTCTTTCGAGTCCTCGTCCATGTAATTTATTGGGAGAAGTTTCCGAAATATCCTGGCTTTAGATGCGCCGTTCGGTGAATGGATTGTACGTCTAAAATGGCGGCGGCAGCTAACGCAGAGATGCAAAAAGTCCCGGACTCAAAAGAGAATCCGGGACTTTGGACGAGCAGACGGAAGTTTAACTCTTCATCTATTCGAGAGCGGGCTTTGTCATTTGCATTTCGAGTAACCGCAGTCGCGACAAAAGTCGCAGCCCGACGCGTGTTCGAGTTGCCCTTTGCACTCGGGGCAAGTTCCGATAAGCGGATTCATCTTCGCAGTGGTCGCAGCCAGAGCGTTTGTCTCCGCGACAGCCGCCGCAACCGGCATCTCTTTTGACTTGCCTGCCGCCTCACGCGCTGAATCCGGCCCGCCTTCGAGCCGCCGCGCCGTCAACATCAGACATTCGGCGACGGCTTGCTCCGGCGAAGTCAAAAGTCTCTGGTTGAACCAGACCGAGTGTGTGCCCGTCACCTTATTAAGACTGTGTGCGACCTCGCGCACGTCGAAACTGCCACGCAACATCTTCGATGCCAGAAGTCCCACGCCGCCCGAGATTGGCCCCGTCGCAAAGACTTCGAGGATCGCGCGACCGTCGTGATTGACCGTTACATAAAGGTTCTGCCCGTCAAAAGGAATCTGCCACGTCGCGCCGCTTAATTCGCGCGGACGTTCGACGCGAACTGGCTGCGACTCGACAATCTGCGTTAGCATCGGAGCGACGTTCGACATCGTCTCGACGGCGGCCCCGGCCATCACAGTTTCGGTCGCCGTTGCTTCGGCAATGATCGCCGGATCACAGGCCACCTCGCCCTTCGCTTCAGTTCCCTTTACCGTTGAAAGCACCTGTGAATCGCGGCTGCCATCGCGGTAATAGCTGACGGCCTTGCAACCCAGCTCGCGGCCCAGACGGTAGAGCCTGTCAACCGATTCGACCGTATCGTCTGCCGCGCCGTTACAAGTCTTTGACACGCCGTTGTCGACATTTCTTTGCGCGGCGGCAAGGACATGAACGTGCTGCTCGGCTGTGATTGACATCGCAGAGATAAAATAATCGGGCAGCTTTGATTCATTCGCCACCACAAACTCGGCGGCGCGGTCGATTGATTCCTGATCGGTCTGATCCACGTCCATGCCGAGCACCTGTGCGGCGAGCGTATGCACGTAGGTGCGCTTGCCCAAGGTGTCGTGACGAACATAGGCCCAAGAGAAATTTGGTTCGACACCCGACGAGGTCTCAGCGACAAGCGAGATTGTCCCGGTCGGCGCAATCGTCGTCGTTTCGTAGTTGCGCGGGGTGAGTCCGACTTCGACAGGCACGCCGATCTCGTCGCGCAGGAAACGGTCGTAAGCCTCTTTGTTTGGATGATACTCTGGGAAGACTCCCTTTTCGCCGCCAATCCGGCAGCTT
>CBDUCU010000371.1:0-4463 GCA_965365725.1 uncultured bacterium
CGCCCCATCAATCTCCGCGTGCGGCGCGTGGTCAGAACCCATCGCGTCCACCACGACTTTGCCGGTCAGTTGATGCTTCATAAAACAGTGACGAGTGACGAGTGACAAGTGACGAGCAAAGACAAGTTTTTTAGCTTGTCACTTGTCACTCGTCACTCATCACTGTCTTTTACGCTTCCTGCTCGACCTGGACTATTTCACGGCCTTTGTAATAACCGCACTTCGGGCAGACGCGATGCGGCATGCGCGGCTCCTGGCAGTTCGGACACGGACTCGTCTGCGGAGCGCGCAAAGCATCATGCGCCCGGCGCTGCCGTGTTCTTGATTTTGAATGTCTTCGTTTTGGATTAGGCATTATAACTCCTCATAAATCATGAATCGTAAACCGTGAATCGTGGCCCAGCCGCCATTAATCTTAAGTGGCAAATCCTAACTCGAATAAGTCTCAACTAAAACCATTCGAGATTTACGGTTGACGATTTACGTCTTTTTCAACCCGGCGAGCGCAGCCCAGCGCGGATCAATCTCCTGTTTCGGGCAACTGCAATCGCCCTCGTTCAAATCGGCCCGGCACTTCTCGCACAGACCCCGGCAATCTTCACGGCAAAACAGTTGCGTCGGCATCGCAAGCAATATCTGCTCGCGGACTAAAGCGTCGATGTCGATCTCGTCGCCCTCATAGAAAGAGAGATTAAGGTCAGAGGGCTTCAGTTCCTTCTCTTCATGCGTCGCCGTCTGGGGCGCAAGCGGCACATAAGACTCCGAAAATTCGATCTCGAGCGGAAGCTCAACGCTGCGCAGGCAACGGTCGCATGCAGAAGCTACATTCGCGCTAATCATGCCGCTCAAACGAACCTCTTCGCCCTTTCGTGTGGCGCTGCCCTCAACCTTTGTCTCTCCTTCAAGACGCAAATCATCATCGTCAAGTGAGAGTTCGCCTTCCCCATAGATATGTGCGAAGGCTTCTCGCTGCGGAGTGAGATTTTCAACTTCGATACGCACGACTCTCCCCCTTGTGACAAAGAACGGATGCACGACCCTTGCGCGCAAAAGGTGCAATTATAGCGGTCGTGCGGCGCGTGTCAAATGAGCATGTTTGAGCAACTAACGCGAAACGGGGTCGGCAAGCGCGTCTTCGCAAAGTGCCGCCGCCAGCCTCTTATCCCCGCCCGTTAACAGGCGCTTTCTTCCCTTCCCTGTCTGTATAAAAAATGCGGGTAAAGGCATCTCTTCGACGCGCACTCTTTTTTTCTTCATCCGGCCATTTGCCGGGCGGCGCTGTATCGCCGTTCCGCTCTGTTTACGCTGCGCCGATTCGGCTGCCCGAAACTCTTCCAGTGCATGCGTCCGGTCGTCAAATCGCATGTAAACATGCGCCAGTAGATAATGTGCCTCCGGGTAATCTTCATCTAATTTGAGCGCACTTTGCAGATGCCTCTGCGCGATGCGGAAACGTCCGAGCTGATAATTAACCACGCCGAGCACGTAATAAATTTCAGGACATTTGCGCGCCGTCAGAGCTTGCTTGAAATGGATGAGCGCCTGTTGCCAGTCTGCTTCGGCAGAGTAGAGCCGTCCAAGAGCGTAATGTGCGGCGAAGGAATGACGGCCATCGCTAACCGCTTTGCTCAACAGACTCTTTGCGCGCGCCGCTTCGCCTTCGTCTCCGCACACTAATCCGAGCAACAGGCAGAGGCGAAGGTTGTCAGGCTCAGCGTCAAACGCGCGTGAGAGATAATCGCGCGCAAGCAATGTCTTTCGTTGACGGAAAAAGTGTTCGCCCAGGAAAGTATTGAGCGGTGCGTTGTCCTGCGCGAGCGAGGCGGCGCGCTCAAGCGCTCTTACGCCCTGCGATTCTTTGCCGTTATTGAAAAGCTGGAAGGCTTCGTCGATTACCTTGACGAGCATTTCGCTCTGAAGGTCAGAAAAGGCATTCTTGATCTTTGTTTGCAACGTCGCGCGACGCATGTCCTCTGTTGAGGCAGCCGTCTCCCGCTCGAAACGCTCGCGCCAAGCCCTTTCGACTCGTCGCCTATCGGCCATCCCTGCTTCATTGAGCACGCTCAAAAGCGTGTCGAGCAACAGATGATCCAGATAAGAGCTGCGCGCCTGACGGCCAAGCAGGTCGAGCGTGCGTTCGAGTTTTTCGGCAAATCGCGCGAGATGATTTTCAAGCGATGAGACGCGCTCAAGCAGGTGTTCTTCGTAGTTCTCAGCCGCCGACTCTTCTTCATAACGCGCCGCATTTGTCTCGACAACGAGCATCAAACGCGTCCCGCAGCGTTCGCAAAACTCCTCTGCAAGCGAATTGGCGGTGAGGCATCGCTGGCAATAAATAGTTGCTGATTTTGGCTGCGCCGGCATCTCTCGAAAAATAAACGTAATAATCAATGGAAAGTGCCGCGCGCAGCGAACCGCATTTAACTCACCGCGCGCGCACTGAAAAGTCTGCAATCAGTATTCGTAAAAGCCGCGTCCGGTTTTTCGACCGAGCCAACCCGCATCGACATATTTTTTGAGAAGCGGGCATGGTCGATACTTTGGATCGCCCAGCTCCGTGTGCAGGACGTTGAGAATCGCCAGACACACGTCGAGGCCGATAAAGTCGGCCAGAGTGAGCGGCCCCATCGGATGATTCATGCCGAGCTTCATAATGCCGTCGATTGATTCGCGCGCAGCGACCCCTTCGTAAAGCGTAAAGATCGCTTCGTTGATCATCGGCATCAGGACGCGATTTGAAACAAAACCCGGCGAGTCGTGACACTCAAGCGCGGTCTTTCCCATCCTTTCAGTCAGCTCGCGCGTCCGCTCCCAAGTTTCATCAGACGTTGCGATGCCGCGTATGACTTCGACGAGCTTCATCACCGGGACGGGATTCATAAAGTGCATGCCGATGACTTTGTCTGCGCGGCGCGTCGCGGCGGCAAGCTTTGTGATCGAGATTGAAGAAGTATTTGAGGCGAGTATTGCTTCGGGCTTTGCAATCTCGTCAAGGCTGCGAAAGACTTCGCGTTTGACATCGAGATTTTCCGTCACGGCTTCGACGATGAAATCCGCGCTCGAAAGCTCCGACAGTTCAATGGTCGTCCTGATGCGCGCAGTTATCTCGCGCTTCTCATCCTCCTTCAGACGCTCTTTATCAACGTCGCGCTGAAGGCTTTTGTCAATTGCAGACATCCCGCGCTGCAAAAATTCCGGCGCAACGTCACGCAAGACAACTGCGTAGCCGGCGCGCGCCGCGACCTGCGCGATGCCGTTGCCCATTGTTCCCGCCCCGACGACCCCAATCGTCTCTATCACTTGTCAAATCTCCGTTTCAATTTTTAATCGCGCCAGTTTGGCGGCTGCGGCGGCGGCTGGTAACTGTTTTGCGGCTCGCGCATGTTCGTCGGTTGCCGATCCGCGTTGATACCAAAATCAGCAGCCTGATTGAGAGAGCCGCGCCAGTCGGCAGCGTTAAGGCTGTTGTCGAACGCCTTGCCCGCGTCGCCAAAGAAGAACCAGAACGAATAGACGGCGAGCGCCGTCCCGAAAGGAAAGCTGAGCGCCGCCAGCACCGAAGAGATGATGCCGGCGATACGCGCCCAGGATTTTTTCTTCAACATCGCATAACCGGCGACAAGCCCCGGCACGCTGAGCAAAAGATAAATGACAAAAATAAATCCCATGATCGCATAGAAGAACGCGACGGGCGGTGCGTCCGGCTCATTCTCGATGCTCCCCAGAATGGCCGCAAAGAAACCAAAGAAGACGAGCATCATGATCGAGACGAGCGTAAAAAAGCCGCCGTAGATAAGGTGCATGATGCCGATTACTTTGTTGTGGTCTGTGGGGGTCATTTTCCGTATAGCCTCAGCATTTCATATTATCGTTCGACGGCGAGCGCGACGGCGTTGCCGCCGCCGAGACACAGCGCCGCGAGTCCGCGTCTTGCATTGCGACGCTTCATCTCGTAGAGCATCGTTGTCAAAAGGCGTGAGCCTGATTGTCCGATGGCGTGACCGAGCGCGACTGCGCCGCCGTTGACGTTGACGCGCTCGGGGTCAAGCTCAAGCTCGCGCATGATGGCGATGGCCTGCACGGAGAAGGCTTCGTTTAACTCGATCAGATCGACTTCGTTGAGCGTCCAGCCCGCCTTTCGCAAAACTTTGCGGATCGCTTCGACCGGGGCCATCATGACCAGCTCGGGTTGAATGCCTGATGTCGCCTGTGCTGCAATCCTCGCCATCGGCTCAACTCCAAGCTCGCGCGCCTTTTCAAGCGACGTAACGACGAGAGCCGATGCGCCGTCATTAACACCGGGCGCGTTGCCCGCCGTCACCGTCCCGCCCTCTTTCTTAAAAGCGGGCTTGAGCTTTCCAAGAGCTTCGAGCGAAGTATCTTCACGCACCGCTTCATGCGTATCAAAGACACGCGCCGCACCCTTTTTTGCAGGAAATAGCCCGACCGGCTTCTTCCGCCGC
>CBDUCU010000372.1:0-4463 GCA_965365725.1 uncultured bacterium
GTCTGCTCTTCAGTCTCTGCTTTGGCGGGCGTGTTCTTGTTGCCGCCCGAGAAAAGAGCAAAAGCGGAGATGCCGATGACAGCCGCCATCAGGACGACGACGGCAACGCCTGCACCCGCATAATGAATCCACGTCAACTTGCTGAAGAACGACTGTTGTTGTTGTTGAAGAGGCGCAGAAGGTCTGGGCGGTGCGGCGTGTATGCCGACGGGCGAAGGCCCGAGCCGCGTCTCCTTTAGATGGTTCTGCGACGGCGCTGCGGCAGCCGCAGACAGTCCGGCAACAGACGCACCGGGCGCACCGAGTCGTGTCTCCTTTAACGCGTGTGAAACGCCCGGCTGCGACTGCGCAGGGGGAGCGCCCGGATGCGAAGGAGTGGTGGCGTATCCATTAGGCGGCTGACTAACATGCGGTTGACTTGTGGGCGGTTGACTTGTGGGCGACGTTTGGTAAGCGGGCGTGCTGCCGGTAAGCGGTGAGAGTCTGGCTCCGGCGGCAAAGCCCGCGTTGAGCAGTTCTGCGCGAAAATCGCTTGCGCTCTGGAAACGCTCTTCGGGCGACTTGGCGATTGCTCGCCAGATGGCGTGCTCGACAACTTCCGGAATGTTCGGATTGATCTGACGCGGTGGCACGGGCATATATTCGATCTGCGCCTTCATCAGCTCAAACTCGTTAGAGATGTCGAAGGGGATGCGGCCCGTCAGCATCTCGTAGAGCAGCATGCCGAGACTGTAGATGTCTGAGCGCGCGTCGGTCTCCATTCCCTTGACCTGTTCGGGCGACATGTATTCGATTGTGCCGATGACGTTGCCCTGTCGCGTCATGCGAGCAGTGCCGAGTATGCGCGCGATGCCGAAGTCAAGAACCTTGAGCGTGCCCTTTTCGGTGACGGCCATGTTGGCCGGTTTGATGTCGCGGTGGATGATGCCGAAATCGTGCGCGTGCTGGATGCCGTCGAGCACCTGGCAAAAGAGCGGGACGGCCTGCTCGGAGGGAATCGCGCCGCGCTGACCGATGACGTGGTCGAGCGTTACGCCGCGAACGAATTCGAGCACCATCAAAAAGTCTTCGCCCTGACGAAAAAAGCTGTAGAGCGTGGCGATATTGGGATGATTGAGCTTGGCGAGCGTGACGGCTTCAGAACGGAAACGCTCGACGACCTGTGGTTGGCTGGCAAGCTCCGGCCTGAGCACTTTGATGGCGACTTCGCGCTCAAGCATCATGTCTATGCCGCGAAAGACCGCGCCCATTCCGCCCTCGCCCAATTTTTGTTCGATCTTATAATTGCCGACGATCTGTCCGATATTCATTTTATTGCCTCCACCTCGCGCGTCGTGCGCATGCTCTCAACTGCCGAACTGTGCGCGCCCGCAGGCGCAAGGCCGAGTATCCCGACCGTGATGTTGTCGTGGCCGCCGCGCTCTTTGGCAAGCGCGATCAGTTGCTCTGCGGCTGCGTGCACATCTCGCTGTGCGCCGTTCAAAACCTGCGCGACCTCTTCATCGCGGACAAGATCATGCAACCCGTCCGAGCAGAGTAGGAAAAGGTCGCCCTCGCGCGCTTCGACAGGGCTGACGGTCGAGACCTCGACTTCAGCGCTTGTGCCGAGCGCGCGCAGGATCACGTTTTTGTCTTCATGTGTGCGCGCCTGCTCTTTTGTCAGAAGCCCGTGACGGACAAGCTCCATAACGTGCGAATGGTCTTCAGAGAGTTGATAGATGCTGCCGCCGCGCTGCATGTAAAGACGGCTGTCGCCGACGTGTGCGGCCAAAACCGCTCCGCCGCAGAGGGCAAGCGCCGTGCACGTCGTGCCCATGCCATGCATCGCTGCGTCGGTTTGCGAAGCAGCGTAAATCTGCCGATTAGCCTCTTCGACCGCGTTCTTGAGCGCGGTTTGCGCGTCACCCGCACTCTGATAGTAGAGTCGGCTGACGAGTTCGACCGCCATGCGGCTCGCAATCTCGCCCGAGGTGTGGCCGCCCATCCCGTCGGCGACGACGAGAAGCACGCCCCTTTCACGCAAAAGCGCCGGGTCGCTCGGGCGCACAAAACGACCCGAGTCTTCATTTATCTCGCGGACGCAGCCCTTGTCGGTGCGAACGCTGGCGACGATCTCATAGACCGTCTCTCCGGCGCTTGTCTCGCCCGACCTTGTCGGTTTGGACATCGATAAACTCCCTCTTGAAATAAGAGCCGATATGTGAAGTGTCTTGACGGCGGCGCACCGTTCGCCCGCTCATTTGTTCATGGTAAACGTGTAAGACTTCTTTTCGCTGACGGTGAAATCAACCGGCTCGTCTTTATAGCCCTCTCGGCGCAGCGTCAGACGGACGCGCTCGCCGACGCGCGCCTTGAGTTGATAGGGCGTTGTGCCGATCAGCTTGCCGTCACGATACACTTCGGCGCGACCTTCAAATACCTGTAGCTCAATCGCTCGCTCCTGTGCATCACCCGTTGCCGAACGCGCGACGTTGGAAGGAGAGATAGCTTTTGCCTGATCGGACGACTGCTGTGTGGCGGACGTTGACGAGAGAACGAAATAAGCTATCAATCCGATAACACCAATCAGGCCGACGACAAGCAGCGATGCGACAACGGGAATAATCTTTGACCGGCCGGCCTTTGGCGACTCGTATTGCGAATCATAGACACGCGTTGGTTTGTCGTCGGGCCTGTGCTGGATGGGCTGCGTCGTCGGCGCGGGGGCTGTGAGCTGCTTTGCGTCCCTCAACAGCTCTTCGGTGCTCTGATACCGTTCTGCCGGATTCTCCTTGAGACAACGCGTGATGATTCGCGTGACCTGCGGCGCGACCGATGGGTTGAGCTGTGCGGGCGGGACAAAACGTGCTTGCTTGATCTGGTCGCATATCTCGCCGATTGATTCAGCATAAAACGGCACGCGCCCAGTCGCCATCTCGTAGAGCAAAACGCCGAGCGCCCACACGTCAACGCGCCAATCGGCTGTGCCGCCGCGTATCAGTTCGGGCGCAAGATAGTAGAGCGTGCCGACGATGTTGCCCGTCTGCGTCAGACCCGGACTCGATTGCCCCTTGGCAACGCCGAAGTCGAGCAGTTTGACAAGCCCCGAAGGACTGACCTTGATGTTGTTTGACTTAACGTCGCGGTGGATGATGCCGAGCCGATGGATATGATTGATTGCTTCGACGACGCGCTCGAAGATGTGTGCGATCTCTTCAAAGGGAAGCGGCCCGCCGCGCGCGGCGATGCGCTCGGCGACCGTCTGCCCGTCCACATACTCCATGATGATGCATGGACGGCCCGCCACTTCGCAGAAGTCGTAAAGCGTGGCGATGTTCGGATGTTGAAGACTCGCCTGAATACGCGCCTCGTTGAAGAAGCGCTCGACGAAGCCCTTCTGCGTCTCCTGTGTGAGAACCTTGACGGCGGCGGCGCGCCCGATCTTTGAATGCACCGCGCGATAGACTTCTCCCATGCCGCCCGCGCCCAAAAAGGACTCGATGCGATACTCGCCGACTGTTTGATTGACGAGAAGACTTCTACTCACGGGAAACGATGAACGATGAACGATGAACTAAAGACAGCTTGTCTTTCATTCATCGTTCATCGTTTCTACTTTCGCTTTTACTTGAGTCCCATCAATTCGCGCCCGTAACGGATGGGCACGGCGAAGGTGACGGAGGTTGTGCCTGTGCTACGGCCCGCGTAGAAGATGCCGATGACGCGTCCCTGATCGTCGAAGACCGGGCCGCCCGAATTGCCCGCGCCCGTCGTGTTGATCTGAAGCTGGTAAGCGTCGCCGAAGATGCTGACGAGTTGTTTGTCCTGTCCTCCGGCGGCATCCTGGCTGCGCAGCACGCGCCCGATGTTGCCGACCGTGACGGTCGGGTCGGGTATCTCGCGCACCTCGATATCGGTGTTGAAAACGTCTTGCGAGCGGACAAGCCCAAGCACGGGCGGCGAGACGGCCGGATAGCCGAGGACGATTGACGTTTCGCCCGGCTGGATTGAGTCGTAGTTGTCGTTCAATTCGACTTTTGGAACAGCGCCGGGGCTATCGACCTTAATCATCGCCACGTCATGACGCGGCGAGACGGCTGAAAGCTTTGCCTCCAAGCGGCGGTCTGATTTGGGGAAGGTCACGTCCAAACGGTCGTTGCGACCCGTGTAGCTGACGTTGTCCTGTTTGCTGCGCGCGGGAACCCAATCGCGTGGAGCTTGCTCGACGACACCGATGACCGTCACCTTGCCGTCGGGGCCGGGCCCGAGAATCACGCCGCCGTTGGCTGACGGCGGAAACTCGTAGGCCGTCTCCCAAGCTGCTGCGACGTGGCGATTGGTCAGGATAAAACCGTCGCTGCTGACAGCAAATCCGGAGCCGGAATGCGCGCCACCGATGCCGACGTTAAGTGGGTTGCTGTTGTAAGTCAGGTATGGCTCGATACGCCCGTCCTGAAGTCTGATATAGACGGCGCGCGGCTGGC
>CBDUCU010000373.1:0-4461 GCA_965365725.1 uncultured bacterium
GCTTTGGAGATGTCTAGCGGCGGGAGACAATCGGCTCATCACGAAAGTTTCTCTCTCCCACGCGCCGCCCAACAACTCATTCAACGCGAGCGGCGATTGAAACACTTTCATCATTCTTATAACCTCGCAGGTTAAATGGATTCGCGCCGCCGCGTTAATTCGGGCCTTAGCTTTTAGCTGTTAGCGATTAGCTTTTTGAAAGCCTCCTTGCTTTCAGATTTCTTAGCCTTTGAGATTGAGTTTACCTTTTGCTTTTTTAGCGTTTGGCTAAAAGCTGACCGCTAAAAGCTAAAAGCCATCTTTATGCCCAATCCAATCACATATTCCGACGCGGGCGTTTCCATCGACGCGGCCAACCGCGCAGTTGAACGCATCAAGGAGCTTGCGCGCTCGACGTTCAATACGCGCACGCTCTCTGAGATTGGTTCGTTTGGCGGGATGTTCGATGCGGCGTTTCCCTCTTTGAAAGCGCCCGTGCTGGTCGCTTCGGCTGACGGCGTGGGGACAAAACTGAAGATCGCGTTTCTCACAGGCAGACACAACACTGTGGGGCGCGACCTCGTCAACCATTGCGTCAACGACATCCTCGTGCAAGGCGCGCGCCCGCTCTTTTTTCTCGACTACGTGGCGACCGGAAAACTTGCGCCCGAAGTGATTACGTCGGTCGTCGAGGGCGTGGCACGGGGCTGCCGCGAGAACAATTGTGCGCTGCTCGGCGGTGAGACGGCTGAGATGCCCGGCTTTTACGCCGACGGCGAATACGACATCGCCGGATTTATCGTCGGCATAGTTGACCGCGAAAAGATCATCGACGGGCGCTCGATTGAAGCAGGCGACATTTTGTTGGCCCTTCCTTCAGCCGGTCTGCATACAAACGGCTATTCGCTCGCACGCAAACTTTTCTTTGAAGTTGAAGCGATGCGCGCCGAAGCTCACATCGAGCGTCTTGGTCAAACAATCGCCGACGCGCTGCTTGCGCCGCATTTGAGCTACCTGCACCCGCTCGAAGGTCTGCTCGATGCGGGCGTGGTCAAGGGTCTTGCACACATCACGGGCGGCGGACTGCTTGAAAACATTCCGCGCATTCTGCCCGAAGGCGTAGCGGTTGAAATCCGTCGAGGGTCCTGGCCCGTGCTTGAAATTTTTAAGCTGATGCAGGAGTTAGGAAACGTCGAGGAGCGCGAGATGTTTCGCACCTTCAACATGGGCATCGGCATGGTCGTCGTCTGCTCGCGCGACAATGCGCGGATGATTCAAGCGCACTTTGACGCGCAGGGCGCGAAGCATTTTGAGATCGGCAAAGTTGTGCACGGAGCGAAAGAAGTGTTGTTGGTTTGAAGAAATTAGAGAACGTCGATTAGAGAATATCGATTGATCCGCGCTCACCAGTTCTCTCCGCGTTCGGTTCGCGTTTCCTTAGACGCAAAACTGATAAATGAAGATAGCCATTTTGATTTCGGGTCGCGGCTCGAACATGCTCGCCATCATTGAGGCAATCGGCGCTGGCCGCGTGCCGGGCGCAGAGGTCGCACTTGTTATCAGCGACAAGGCTTCGGCGGCGGGACTTGCTCACGCTGCCGCGCACGGCATCGAAGCGCTTGCCATCGAGCGGCGTGGCAGAGCGCGCGAGGAGCATGAGAGAGAAATAATCAGCGTCCTGCGCGAGCGGCAGGTCGAGCTGGTTTGTCTCGCAGGTTTTATGCGCCTGCTCTCGCCCGTCTTCATACGTGAGTTTCGCCACTCGATTCTCAACATTCACCCGTCGCTTCTGCCCGCCTTTCCCGGCCTCGACGCGCAACGCCAGGCCATCGAGCACGGAGTAAAAGTGTCAGGCTGCACCGTACATTTCGTTGATGAGACTTTGGACGGCGGCCCCATCGTCGCGCAGCGCGTCGTCGCCGTCCACGATTCCGATACGGCGGAGACACTCTCGGCGCGCATCCTCGCCGAAGAACACCGCGCCTACGCGGAAGCGCTCGCCATCGTCGTCGGCAAAAATTACGAGCTGCGCGGACGGCGCGTCCTGACGCGTCGCGATTAAGGCAACAGGCTCTGCCCGCGCACATACTCGTCGAGCAGGCGCGCCGCCAACTCTTGTCCATCTTCACTCCAATGCGCGTTGGGATATTTGAGATAGAGGAGCGCGGGCGCGTCCGAAGTTGTAAATGCATCGAAGAGATTGACGTGCGGGATGCCGTTCTCTATAGCCGCTTCGCGCACAGCATCGGTCAGAGCTGATGCTTCGTAGTCTCTGTAAATGCTTCGATCAATGCTCACTTCGTAATCGGGGACAGCGTCCATCGCCGCCGGGATGATAAGCAAGACGAGCGGAACGCCGCGCGCATCAAGCGTGCGTTTGATCTCGACCAGCGTCCTCTCCATCAATCTTTTTTTGTAGAGCGCGGCCTGAGCGTCGGTCTTGAGACTGATGTCCGCGTCGTATTGATCGCGCAAAAGGTCTTTGACCTCGTTATTGCCCTCCAGGACGTAATCCACATATTGCTCGCGGCAACGCCTCACGCTTCTTTCGATGTAGGTCTCTCTGTTTGGAGATTCCTCAAGCGTCCTGCCGCGAAACCGCGCGCGTAGAAACGCTGACGCACGACGCAGGCTGTTGAGCAAAGCGGAGCGACCCGGCGCTTTGAACTCGTTTCTCAAAGCGGGGCTAATCGTGTAAGCGTTTCTGAACAATTCGCCGTCGGGATTGAGCCTGTAAATCTTGTTGCGCAGCAGGTCGCCAAAATCGTTTCCGGCAAAGACGGCGACGACGACGAGGCTCGGTTTTAGTTCGTCCGTCTCCGCATTAACGCGCAGGCTTATCTGATCCGGCCCGTAGGCGACGACTCCAGCGTTGACAACTTCAAACGAGCCTTCGCGCCCCGCGTTAAGACGATGCTCTAATCGTTTCGTAAAGCTTCGTTCGAGAGGCGTGAATTCGGCTTCGATAAAAGAATCGCCATAAACGACGATTCTCTTTTTTCCGGCGGCGGGCGCGATGGAAAACTCCACGTCTCTAAAACCCAGACTGTTGATTTTGACCTCAACCCTTGCGTTGCCGTTCGCCTGATCGTGCGTAAAAGTTTTGCGCGCGTTGGGAATCAAACGGTGTAGATAAACGTCGTCTATGCGATAGATTGTTGGATTGAGCGGCGCGAGCGTGCGTAAAGCAAGCTCGGCCATCGACAGACAGACGAGCAACGCGCAAAACGCGAGCGCCGTTTTCTTCATTCTGGTTGACATGCGGTCTATTTGCAGTCAGGGGCGGAGTTAGCGGCTTCGTCTTCTAGTTTATCTCTGCGGCCCGTCCGTGTTTATAATCGCTCGTATGACTATTGACGAGCAACTCGCCTTTCTGCGCAAAGGCACAGTCGAGATCATCCGCGAAGAAGACTTGCGCGCAAAACTTGAACGTAGCGCGCGCACGGGCAAGCCCTTAAGAATCAAGCTCGGCGCAGACCCGACCGCGCCCGACCTGCATCTCGGTCACACGGTCGTCATACGCAAGCTCCGGCACTTTCAGGAACTCGGCCACACGGTCGTTTTTCTCATCGGCGATTTTACTGGACGCATCGGCGACCCTTCGGGCAAATCCGCGACGCGCCCGCAACTAACGCGCGAAGAGATTGAAGCAAACGCCGAGACCTACAAGCAACAGATTTTCAAGCTGCTCGACCCCGATAAAACCGTCATCGATTTTAACGGGCGCTGGATGGATGCGCTCGGCGCTGACGGATTTATCCGCCTCGCTTCGCACGTCACGGTCAAGCAGATTTTGGAGCGCGATGATTTTCAAAAACGGCTTCAGGAAGAGCGCCCCGTCGCGCTGCATGAACTGCTCTACCCACTGACGCAAGGCTATGATTCGGTCGCGCTCGAAGCCGATGTCGAGCTTGGCGGCACGGATCAAAAATTCAACCTGCTGATGGGCCGCAATCTGCAGCGCGAATACGGACAAGAGCCGCAGGTCGCCGTTATCGCCCCGCTTCTCGAAGGCACGGACGGCGTGCAGAAGATGTCGAAATCTCTCGGCAACTACGTCGGCATCGACGAGCCGCCGCGCGAGATGTTCGGCAAGCTGATGTCGATCACGGACGATCTGATGTGGCGTTACTACGAGCTTCTGACGGACTTGGGCGGCGACGAGATCAAAGCGTTGCGCGAGCGCACAAACAGCGGCGACGCAAACCCGCGCGACATCAAGGCCGAGCTTGCCCGGCGCATCATCGCGGATTTTCATTCGGCAAATTCGGCGCGCGAGGCCGAAGAGGATTTCGTCAAAAGATTTCGCAACAAAGAGACACCCGACGAAGTCGAAGAACGAACCGTGATGTCGCAAGCATGGAAGCTTCCGCGCCTGCTCGTCGAAATCAATCTCGCTGCATCGATGGCCGAAGCGCGTCGCCTGATCGAACAGGGCGGCGTAAAAATCGACGGCGAGCGTCGCTCAAACACAAACGACGA
>CBDUCU010000374.1:0-4455 GCA_965365725.1 uncultured bacterium
AAATGCGCCCGCCACATAAGTGATCGAAGTCCACAGATAATACTTGCGCCACGTATGCCAGATCGGTTGATCCGCTTTTAGCGCACCGGCGATGCTGACGACCACAGAGTTGGTTAAATACTGAACGACGGCCATCAGACAGACGGAAATAAGCAGGTTCGCCGTAAATCCTTCACTGACGCTGGCATCACGTCCGAATAAAAAGCGTACCGACCAGACCGTTAAAAAGGTCGCCAAAGACATCGCCGCCATGTTGAAAAAGCGCGTGGCCTTTCTTTTCGTCGAGTGAAGAGAAGAGACAAAGGCTTCGGCTGCTGCAACAAGCATTGCTGCCTCTCCGCCATAGAGAAGCAGCATGAGGAAGATAAACGTGTCTGAGACGGAGATTTTGGCGCGCACGCCCGGAATGTCGATGGCGATGTGCGAGGTGAGGCCGATGGTGAGCGCCGCGAGGATGAAAAAGCGCGCGTCGATGTTAGGCCAGGGAACAAGGAGTGCGGAAAAGAAGAACGCCCCGCCGCCGGCAACAATCACCGACCAGATATATGGGCCGTAAACTTTCTGTCTCTGCATTGCGGTCTAGTCCGGATAGAATTTCCTCCTGCGTGAAGAGGGCGGGGCTTAACGCTCCTGCTGCAAGAAGATGGTGTCGTAAAGACCCTGAAGCTTGAAACCAGCGCGCTCGTAAAGTCGGATGGCGGGCACATTTGTTTCATTGACGAGAACTCCGACGGCCCTCGTCCGCGCCAGCAGGTTGCGGCACATCTGCGTGAGGCAGCGAGCGCCGTAGCCCTTCCCGCGCTCTTCAGGCGAGACATAGATGCCTTCGAGATAGACTCCATCAGGCGTGTCTGAAACTACGTCGGCCTTGAAGATTAAACGTCCTTCATTGACCAACACCCACACGCGACCGCGTTCGATGCGCCGCGCGCAACGTAGGCGGAAGCCTTCGGGGTCGCGTTTGAGTGGGTCAACGCCGCTTTCTTCAAAAGACATCCGTGCGTGGACGGGGACGATCAAGTCGAGGTCATCCAAAGTTGCAAGTCTGAGCGAAGCGACTTCAGCTAAAACGGCGGTCGGCCCCGTCTTCGCAAAAAGCAGCTCGCGGCAGATGAGACGCGACTTGTGCCCATCCTGTGAGTAGTAATGCCAGAAATGCTCGATGACATCCTGCTCGCCGAGAATCAGATAAGCAGTGCGGCACTGTTGTGCGATCTCGGCAAAAGCACGCAGCGCGGACAAACTACACGCCTCGATCAAAGTGGCGTGACCGATAAGTGCGACTCCTTCCAACTCACCCCGTTCGTTGCGGCAACCATAAAAGTCGCCGCGATTTAGTGGGCTGACAAATCCGTTGTCGCGGATCATGCCTGTCATGTAAACGGTATGGATTGGACGGGCGGCGAGAAAATCCAGAACTTCTTTCCGTTCCGATTCCAAAAGTCTGAAGGCGACGACCGCGTCGCCTTCAGAAATTGGAAGCAAAGAGCGGTTAACAAATTGGCTCATCATGGCGGCAGCTTGGATCATGGCTTTGGTTTCTCATTCTTATACCTTCAAGGGTAAAGCCAGTTGAAGCGTTTTCAAGCGTAGCGGTCACTTAGTACTCTAAGTAATCCACGCCCGTATCCGCTTCTTCCTCCATTGCCGTCGTTGGTTCGCCGTTGAGCGTGTCTGCGAATGCCCGAAGAATGGCATCGCTTAAGAGCACGCCGTCTGAAAGCAACACGCCGTCACTTAAAAGTACGCCGTCCGAGAGCAACACGCCGTCACTTAAAAGCACGCCGTCGGAAAGCAGCACGCCTGTGCTCATAAAGACTGAGCCTTCGCCAAGCAGGCCGCCTGAGCTGGTCAAGATGCTGTCACTTAAGAGCACGCCGTCACTTAAGAGCACGCCGTCGCTTAAGAGCACGCCGTCGCTTAAGAGCACGCCGTCTGAAAGCAACACGCCTGTGCCGTAAACTTTCTGATATTCGGTGATCAGGGAAGTGCCTGTCGCCACCGTGTGATTGAGCACGATCCCCTGCGACCAACGGAAAGGAAAGTTGGCAATGAGCGTCCAGGGCGTGGGCGGCGTGGACGTTGTCAGCATCGGAGTTCCAAGCGCGGTGTTTGCACCGAGATCGGTCTTGACGCTGCGGGCCAAACGAATTGCGCCCTCAACGTTAAGCTGCCCCGCTCCCTGTTCAAATGCGTTCGCGCCGGGAAGCTGCTGCGCCGTGTACATCAACGCCGTCTTGACGAGGTTCGGTGTCAGATTGGGGTTGGCCTGAAGCAGCAGCGCCGCCGTGCCTGCCACGACCGGTGTCGACATCGAGGTTCCGTTCAGACGCATCATCGCGCGCGACGAATCGCCGCTGACGTTGACTCTGAGCAGGGGATTTTCAATTGCCAGTTTGCCGTTGCTCGATCTGGCGGCGATGATCTTGTTGCCCGGGGCGACAAGGTCAGGCTTGATGAGATTGTCGTAGTGCCTAACGCCCGAAGCATCCGTCCAGAAGCTGCGGGTCGGCCCGTGCGAGCTGAACGAGGCCATCTGGTCGTCGTTGCGATAGTTCGTTCCGAAGGTGTTTGTCGCGCCCACCGTAATGGCTGAAGGCTCATTGCCGGGCGAATGGATATGGCCGTAGAGTTTGCGACCCTCGGAGTCTTTACCATTGTTACCGGCTGCCGCGACGACGATTACGCCCGCATCGACGAGACGACGGACGGCTACGCAGAGCGGATCGGTCGTGTATGAATCGACGGCCAACATGCCAAGGCTCATGTTGACGACGCGAACGTTGTAGGTCGTGCGATTCGTCATCAACCATTCGATGGCGTTCAGCACGCTCGAAGTAGAGCCGGTGCCGTTGGTCTTTAAGACCCGCAGGTTGACGAGGCTCGCTTCAGGGGCGATGCCGACATACATGCCGTTCGAGACTTTGGCATTGCCGGCTGCAATCGAGGCGACGTGTGTGCCGTGACCGTAAGGGTCGTCGGTGCGTCCCTCGCCTGTGAAGTCTTGACTGTAGATGATGCGAGAACCGCCGGTGCGATTGGTGAAGGAAACGTGTTTCGGGTCGATGCCGGAGTCGAGGATGGCGATACCGATGCCCTTGCCGTCGAGCGAGTAGTAATGTCCGAGCGTGTTGGTCTGCCAGCGGACAAGATCGGTTCCGGTCGTTTGGGCGAGATGCCCGCCCGAAGCCGAGACCTCTTTGTCGAGCGAGATGTAGCTGACTTCAGCAAAAGCTGCCAGCTCTTCAACATCCGCTTCGCTCAGCTCAAGCGTCTGCATGCTCAGTTGTTTGAAAAGCTTCTTGGCTTTGATGCCACGAAGCTTGAAGAACGAGTTTAGCTCATTCGAGATTTTGCCCTCGATCTGGACGATGACGTTGACGCGCGGCGCTGCGCCGAGTGTGCCAAGCACGCCGCCGATCAGACCTTTTTTCGACTGGCTGCTTTTTTCCAGGTCAGGGGAGATTTTCTTGTGTCCGCGTTTGGCGGAGCGTTCTGTTTTGGGGTTTGCGTTGACGCGAAAGATTTTTGCGTCGCTCAGCGTAATGCCCAACGCGAGCGAAAAGACGAGCGACGCGCTCGTCAACAACGAGAGAAGTTTGTTGCGTGTCGGCTTTTTCATGTCAGTTAATTTGTCTCTCTATCAAGGTTGGGGGCGGCTTTGGATTGCCGACCTAACGCATTGGGCGAGATGCGTCCGCCGTCATCAAGGGCAAGCCGCATGCCCCGCACGCGCTTTGCAAAAAGTGCGAAATATCAAAGAAAACCGGTCGATCTTGAGAAAAGAGGGTGAGGCTCGCCAAACTTTTTTCGGTCATGCTGAACCGTTCAACTCATATTGATTGACATTCGGTCAAACTCACGAGCCGCGTTTGACACCTGGGGTGAACCACCACTTCCTTAACGTCCGACTGTGAGAGAGCCGGAGAGGACTTTCAAAATAATCTTGCGACCGTCGGTCGGCATCAGATGAACGTCTTCAGTTCCGAAAAGAATCTCAGTCGAACCCGAGCCAACGGCCTCGACCTCGATATTCAGGAGAACGCCGCCGCCTGTGAATGAGGATGTACCGGCGGGCGGCGTGATTGAAAAAAGAAGCATGCCTTCGGGCGTTGCGGTGTGCGCAACGGGCGTGCGACTCGCTGTTGTAAACATGTTTCCGAGTGTGACGGCGCGCACGTTGATGACGCGTGGGTCGAAACGCATCGATGTTGCGATAAGGCCGAGCGGCGCATCGGTTTTCAGAACGAGCTTCAACTGTCGTCGCTCTCCGACCGACATTTGTTGAGGCTCAGGCATGAGCATCAATTGCGCGGCGCTGCGAGGTTGCGCGGCTGAGACAGCGCTTGTCGCCGTGAGAGACAAAGCGGCGGAGCTTGCGTCTGCGGAAGCAGGATTTTCCAGCTCGACCGGATTGGAGACTGTGCGCGGTCTGTGCGATTTTTCCGCGCTCGA
>CBDUCU010000375.1:0-4450 GCA_965365725.1 uncultured bacterium
GTGCGCCGCGCACTCTCGCCCGCGATAAAAAAGTTCGGCACGCTCAAGCTCAACGAAGACGTCGTTGTGCCGCGCTCGCGCGTGCCCGAACTTATCGAAGGCGTTGACGAGATCAGCCGTCGTCACAACACCTTCGTCGTCAACTTCGGACATCTGGGCGACGGCAACATCCACGTCAATTTTATGTGCGACCGTGAAGACCACGACTCTGTTGCACGCGCGCGCCGCGCCGTCAAAGAAACCTTCGAGCTGTCGGTCAAACTCGGCGGCACAATCAGCGGCGAGCACGGCATCGGCTATGTCAAAGCCCCATATCTTTCAATGGCGCTCGATCAATCAACCATCGAGATGATGCGCCGCATCAAACACGCGCTCGATCCTAACGGCATCTTGAATCCGGGAAAGATGTTTGTGTGAGCAGGCTGTTAGCTATTAGCTGTTAGCTGTTAGCTTTCAGATTTGTGAAGAATCCAAGACATAAACTTTTTCGTCACCTTACAGCGCGGCGAATGCCGTGAGCTAACAGCTAATAGCTAATAGCTAACAACTTTCAAATGCTTTCCTTGCTTATCGAGATTCAGCGTCTTAAGCGGCTTGACCGGACGGGATGGGTTTTGCGCGGGCTGCCGCCGGGAGCGGAGTCCGTCGCTGCTCATTCTTACGGAGTCGCATTGACGGCGATGCTTCTGGCGGATGAAATTGCGGCGAGAGGAGTAGAGGTTGATTGTGAGCGCGTGTTGAGGATTGCCGTGTTGCATGATCTGGCGGAGACGCGCACGGGCGATATGCCGCGCACAATGGCGAAGTATTACGGCGCGGAGGTGCGCAAGCGGGCGGAGAAGGCGGCTTTTGTGGATTTGATGAAAACCTTTGCGGCCGAGCGCGGCGAAAAGTATGCGCTGCTGCACGACGATTATGAGGAGCGCGCAAGTTTGGAAGCGCGGATCGTCAAGGCGGCGGACGTGATTGATTTGTTGGCGCAGGCGCTTGTGTTTGAGCGCGCCGGCTCGCGCGGGCTTGATGAATTTTGGGAGGGCGCGAACGCGCGCGATTTTGGTTTGGAAGGCGCGGCTCAAGAGGTTGTCAAAGAAGTCTTTGAAGCCCTGATCTCGTCACGCGGGGGGCGCGCCGGATGATCGAATGGCTGAAACGTAATGCTTATACGTTTGAGGTGACATGGCAAAACGCCCTGTTGGGCCTGCTGCTGTTTGTCATCACCTTTAGCTTGAGCATCGTCGCCGTCACATATGTGCTCGTCCGGCTGCCCGCGACATATTTTCAAGCCGGACATGAACGCGATCTGTGGGTCGGTCGCCACCCGGCGCTTCGCTGGACAGGCATCATTGTCAAAAATCTTTTTGGCTTCATACTAATTGGTCTTGGAATTTTGATGTCTCTGCCGGGCGTGCCTGGGCAAGGCGTGTTGACGATTCTGCTCGGATTGATGCTCATGGACTTTCCGGGCAAGCGACGCTTGGAGCTAAAGATCGTTCGTCGTCCACGCGTCTTTGCAGCCATCAATCGCCTGCGTGCAAAGTTCAGCAAAGAACCGATGGTTTTAGACGATGAGAATTGACGTGCTTATCTGTTGTCCGTTGTCCGCAGTCATTTGTCCGTTGTTTGTAGCTGGAGCGCAGTCGCTGAACGGTTACGTGGCTCAAGCTTTGAGCCGAAAACAATCACAACACACAACTATCAGCCGATAACGGGCGACGAACAACTGACTGCAGACAACGAACGGTTTTTCTCCATCCTTGCTTTTCACACAATGCTTTGTTAGCTTCCAAAGCT
This sequence comes from uncultured bacterium, assembly GCA_965365725.1. GTDB lineage: Bacteria > Acidobacteriota > Blastocatellia > Pyrinomonadales > Pyrinomonadaceae > DASQDT01. The sequence goes on from CBDUCU010000375.1 coordinate 1,792, forward strand.
AATTTTAGGCATCCCAAATTGATTAGCGAAGAGTTACGTGGTTCGTAAATTACAAATTTGATGGCCGTTTCAAGACAGTCGAAAAATTTGTCGAGAGGGAGATTGATTGCAGTTCTTTTACTCTTCGTCTCCCTTGCATCGATGGGCGCGTCGTGCATCAGCACGAAGAAGAAGGTAAGCGTGCCCGTGCTGCTCACTCCGCTTGCCAAGGCCGACGTGCCGCAGCTTTTTGCGGAGATCAACCGGCTCGCCGGGGTGCGTTCTCTGCGCGGCAAGATCGACGTGCAGTTTCTCGACACATCATTTGCCGAGTGCGGTGTTGTCGATAAGTATCGCACCGCCGAAGGCGATCTTATCCTCCAACGACCCGGCCAGATTTATCTCTCCATCAAAGCTCCGTTTGGCGTGAAGATCGCCGAGATGTCTTCGACGGGCGAGCGTTTCTGGGTGGCGGTCTATCAGGGCGCAGAACGCTACCGTCGCTTTGTCACGGGTCGCAACGAGGCCAATTACGGCAAGCTTTCAGAAGACGGCAACGGTATGGGCGCTGCTCCGCAGTCGCCCTGCGAAAACGGCGACCGGCGCGACGAGAAATCGATGCAGCGCACGGTCAGCTCGCTTTCGAGTCTGCGCCCACAGCACTTGACCGACTCGCTGATGGTGCGCCCCGTCGATGTTGAGGGCGCAACGCAATTCACCTATGCGCTCTCCGAAGATTTTGTTGAAGAAGCGGACACGCGCCCGAATGCAAAAAAAGATGCGCGCGTCGTGCGCGGCTATTATCTGCTTGTCGAGCTTGAGTCAGTGGAGGCAGGGCTCGCGCGCGTCACGCGCCGCTTCTGGTTCGACCGCGCCGAAGGCGCACGGCTTGCACGAGTCCAGAATTACGATGCGCAAGGTCAACTAATCACTGACGTCGTCTATAGAACTCCGAAACCCTTCGGTGAGGACGCGGGTCAACGTCTGCCCGGAGAGGTCGAATTGACTCGCCCGCAGGATCGCTACTCGCTGCGCATCACCTTCCAATCCCCAGACGAAGTCAAGATCAATCGTCAGGAAGATGCAGAGATTTTCATTCTGCGCAACACGTCGGATTTGCCGGAAGTAGATTTAGACAAACAGAAAAAATGATTGTTCGTCGTCTATAGTTATTCGTCTGTTGTATGCGTCAGCCGACTTGTTGTCTTTGGATAACGCTTCGAGTCGATTTAGAAGAAAACAACAGACTGCGGACAATTGACAACGGGCAGTTTTTCCAAATGGAAAGCCTCGTCACAGCCAACATCAAACAGCGACCCGTGCGCGCGCTTGTCAGTATCGCGGGCGTGGCGCTCGGCGTATGTCTGGTGATGCTGTTTACGGGGCTGGCGCGCGGGATGTCGAACGATTTGCAGCGTCGCTCGCAGAACATCCGCTCCGAAATTATCTTTACGCGACCGGGCGGCACAGGATTGGTCGAGACGACGGCTAATCTGAGCACAAAATATGTCGGGGAGATTCTAAAGGTCGAAGGCGTGGAATCGGCTGTTCCAGCCATCCGCTATGCATCGCAAGGCGGCAAGGGCTTTGGGTTTGAGCAGATCGAGGGCGTTGACTGGGAACCGTTTGCGCAAATGAACGGGATGCAGCTAACTGCGGGCCGACTGCCGCAAGGTCTGGATGAAATTGTTATCGACGAGACCAAGGCAAAAAACAACAATGTCGCGGTCGGCGGCGTGCTCAATCTTTTCGGCAACATCCCCTACAAGGTCGTCGGAATTTATGCTCCCGAAGCAGGGCCGCGCGTCAAGATGTCATTGGCGGCGATGCAAGACAGATTGCAGGCTGAAGACCGTTGCACATGGATTTACGTCAAGATACGCGAGGGCGAATCTGAAGAGGTGGTCGCGCAAAGGCTCAACGAGGCGCTCGAAGGCAACAAGATTCAGTTTACTCGCGACGTGTTTACAAACGTCGAAAAGTCGATTCCTTATCTCGGAGTTTTCTTGCGCACGCTGGTCGGTTTGGCAGCCGTCGTCAGCGCGCTCGTCGTGATGCTTGCGATGTACACGACCATCACGGAGCGCACGCGCGAGATCGGAATCTTAAAGGCGCTCGGCGCTTCACGCGGCTATATCATCGCCGAGATTGAAAAAGAGGCTGCCGTTATCAGCGTGCTCGGCCTTGTTGTCGGCTTCCTCGTCTCGCTCGTTGCGGGTTATCTGATTAACCGCGCCTACGGCCTGCAATTTGAGTACGGTTGGACGTGGGCGGTTGCCGCTGCGCTAATCGGTTTAGGCGGCGGTGTCTTCGGTGCACTCTACCCGGCCATCCGCGCCGCGAATTTAGATCCCGTGAGCGCGCTTGCCTACGAATAATTTGTCCGTTGTCGGTGGTCAGTTGCCCGTTGCTCTCGTTTTAGACTCGACTCTGCTATTACCAACGGCAAGACGGCCAACTCGGCAACGGACAACTGACCACTGACAACGGACTACGGACTAATTGTTTAATGAGAAACATTCTCAGCGCCGAAAATCTTGAGATGGTTTATCAGTCGAGCGGCGGCGTGCCCGTGCATGCGTTGCGCGGCGTGACGCTCGAAGTCGAAGAGGGCGAGTTTCTGGCTATCATGGGGCCGTCGGGCTGCGGCAAATCGACCTTGCTGAACGTGATCGGCATG
>CBDUCU010000376.1:0-4447 GCA_965365725.1 uncultured bacterium
AAAATTGCGGCAAGCCCGTGCGAGACACTGCCCTTCCCATTCGTGCCCGCAACGTGTACCGACCTAAACTTTTTGTGCGGATTGTCGAGCGCTGCGCAGAGCCTTAGCGTGTTGTCGAGGCTCGGTTTGAGCGCAGACGCGCGCGACAAATTCAGGCGCGCTCTCAACATCAAGCGGCACGACGACTACGCCGCGAAGTGAGCAGCCGAAAAAGGCCGCAACCCATTCGGGACAATTTGCTCCCCAGAACAGGACGCGCTCGCCGCGACCGATGCCACGAGTTTCCAATTCGCGCGCCACGCGATGAGCTGTCGCGGCGATGCGTTTGTAAGACCAGCGCGAAATGCGCAAGCCCCGACGGTGCGCATAGGCGGTCTCGTCGCCGCGTTTGATGAAGTCTGCAAGATAGCTATTGACTGAAGAACGCATGATGGGAAATAAAACTTGCAAGACGCTTGCCACGCCTGCACAGGAAGAGAATCAACGCGCGCGTCTCAAAAAGCCGTGTTTAGTGTCAAAGATAGCAGAGCGCTTTGACGAATTCATCAAAAGATAGGCGCAAGTTTTGTCTGTCAGTTGAACAATATTCCGACATGACAAGAGAATCACAAAAACTTGTTTCAGGATAAAGAGTCATTGCCTTTGACGGCAGATTTGATGTAGATAATCACCTCTAAAACAATCGTTAAGAGCGATGCTATTCTTAAACGTCCGAGTCAGTTGATTTGATTGGAGAACCTCTGATGCCATATCGCATCCCCGGCCCACAGGGCACAAACCCTTTTGAGATTCCCCCACAAACATGCGGTCCCGTTGGGACAAACAACGACGCGGGCGACCCGAACGGCCCCTTTCAAAAAGGGCCGACTCCCGGCCCTGTAGGTCGAAACGATGAAGGCAGCTTTCAAAGTTTGCCTCCGCAGATTAGGGTCAAGCCTCTCGTCTTTGACAGCGACAAGGTAATACCTTTTCTTCGCTCTGTCGCCTACTCATTTGTCGCGCAACGAAACACGCGCATGGAGTGGAAAGAAGACGACAGCAAATTTATGAAGGCTCTCTATACGGTCTTTTTCTGGAAGGGAACGCCCGGAACGGTCGATGTCACGACAGGCGATAAGATGAAGATCGAGAAAGATACGCAGACGGAGACGGCGCGATTGATCGAGATATTCGCCGAAAGGTGCTCGCGCGGCCCCGAGTCAGCCGCAAACTGGCTGCTCGACATGGAGCGTTTGCGCGACTACAACCTCAAGGCTGTGCAGGAGGTGTTTGCCGACGCGCGTGAGATCAACCGCGAGATTACGGGCGACATCGGCAAGACCATCGTCCGTCTTGCCGCCGCCAAAGCCGCAGCCACCGTGACCGTAAAAATTATGGGCGAGGTCGTGCCCGGCGCGGGCAAGTGGATCGCGCTTGGCTACGACATCATTACAGGAACGATTGACGAAGTTTCGCAGGCAAATCAAGCCAACGCCGTCGCCGTTACATTGGCTTCGACAACCGCTCAGGAAGGCGGAAAAGAGGCTTTGGGTGACGCAGCCGAGTGGGCCGTTGACAAGATCAACGGCAAGCCGACGGCTGACGAATTTCTACAGATGAAAGAGAACATGGACAAGCTCGATTCAAAGATTCGAGATCAGATGGAGCGGCGCGCACAACGTCTCCTAGACCAAACCGGAGGCATGGGTAAAAGAAACGCCGACAGCATCAAATCTCTCTCGGCGCAGATCGCAAAAAATCAGGACAAGCTCAACGCCGTGCAGAAGGGCGTTGTCAAATCAGCCGGCAAGGCCGTCGCCGCAAAAGCGGTCGGGTGGGCCTTTCTCGGTTTCGACATCTACAAAGCCATCGATGAATACGAAATGACGAAGAAGGCTGCGCTCGCCGATTAGCAGACGATTTTATCCTCGCGCACGTATTGTGATAGTATCCCCGACCGATGGAATTCATCGAAAAAGCACGCATCATGGACGGCCCGCGCATCAACCGTGCGCTCGCGCGACTCGCCTCCGAAATTGTTGAAGAGAATCACGGCGCGGGCCATCTCTATCTGGTCGGCATACAAAGGCGCGGTGTCCCGCTTGCCAATCGTCTCGCCGACAAGATCGCCGACCTCGAAGGCGAGCGCCCGCCCGTCGGAGTGCTCGACATTACGCTCTACCGCGACGATCTTTCGACCGTCGGCGCAAACCCCATCGTCAACCGGACGGACTTGCCCGTTGACGTGGACGGCAAAAACGTCCTGCTTGTTGACGACGTGCTCTACACGGGTCGAACCATTCGCGCCGCGCTCGATCAACTGATTGACTTCGGAAGACCGCGCCGCGTGCAGCTCGTCGTCCTCGTTGATCGCGGCAAAGAGCACCGTGAGCTTCCCATACAAGCTGACTTTATCGGGAAATTTGTGCCGACAAAAAAGAGCGAGATCATCAAAGTTCTTATCGAGGACTTTGATAAGGAAGAAGGGGTCGCCATCGTCGAGCGGCCTCATGCAGAAGAGAGTTGACAGGAGAGCGGCCACCGATGGCCGCTTTTTTTTAGCTATTAGCTTTACATCTATCAAAATTTGAAGTCGACATCGAGAGAGGCTAATCAGAAACGGGTAAATGAAAAACGGCTAATGGCTAACAGCTAATAGCTAATAGCTAATATGAGCGCAGTTCCCAGACATCTGCTCGGCATCCGTGAGCTTTCGCCGCGAGAGATTACACATCTGCTCGATACGGCTGAGACTTTCCGCGACATCTCACAGCGCGAGATCAAAAAAGTTCCGGCGCTGCGCGGGCGTACGGTGATCAATCTTTTCTTCGAGGCATCGACGCGCACGCGCACATCGTTTGAGATTGCAGGCAAGCGTCTCTCTGCTGATGTCGTCAATATCAGCTCCTCCTCTTCGAGCGTAACAAAGGGCGAGACGCTGATTGACACGGCGCGCAATCTTGAAGCGATGTCGCCTGACCTAATCGTCATTCGCCATCCATCAGCCGGCGCGCCTCACCAGCTTGCGCGCATCTGCCGCGCCGCAGTTGTCAACGCGGGCGACGGCTCGCACGAGCATCCGACGCAGGCGCTTCTCGACGCGCTCACCATCCGACAGCACAAAGGACGGATCGAGAATCTAAAAGTCGCCATCCTCGGCGACATTCTTCACTCGCGCGTCGCCCGTTCAAACGCGCACCTGTTAACCAAGCTCGGCGCGAGCGTTTCAGTTGCCGGGCCGGGGACGCTCGCACCGCCGGAATTTGCGCAGTTGACGGGCGAGGGAACTTTGAGAGTCGAGCGCAGGATTGAAGATGCGATTGAAGATGCGGACGTGGTGATGGTTTTGCGCATCCAGCGCGAGCGTCAGGACGCGGCATTCTTTCCTTCTCTGCGCGAGTACGCCGTTCATTTTGGCCTCAACCGCAAACGACTCGAACACGCCAAGCCGGATGCAATCGTCATGCATCCCGGCCCCATGAATCGCGGAGTAGAAATCGCTTCGGATGTGGCCGACGGCGCGCGCTCGCTCATCCTCGATCAGGTTTCAAACGGCGTGGCCGTCCGCATGGCCGTCCTCTACCTGCTGGCGGGCGTGCCATCGACAAGTGTGGAAACGACTTCGACGACAACAGAGCACATCAAGACAGACGAATCCGTGCAGACGCTTAAGCCGCAAGCCGCATTGAGCGCAGCCAGTTCGGAAAGCTCCGAATTAATCTCGAACGCGCGAAAAAAAACGACCGAACTCTGATTTGTAAATTCTTCCGGGATGATGTCCGCGAAGGCTGATTTCATTTCTCTTTTCCGCATAGCGCAAGATTGATGATGACAAGACTGCTGATTGCCAATGGATATGTGATCGACCCGACGCAAGACGTAAACGCGGGACGCGACCTTTTGATCGAAGATGGACGTGTGGCAGCGCTGCTCGGTCGCGGCGAGGCGAAGCCCGAAGACGCGGAAGTGTTTGATGCAACGGGACTCGTAGTTGCGCCCGGATTTATAGACATGCACGTACACCTGCGCGAGCCGGGTCAGGAATACAAAGAGACTATTGCGACGGGCGCGGCTGCTGCGGTCGCGGGCGGCTTTACAACGGTCTGCGCGATGCCCAACACCGATCCCGTCAACGACAATCCGGCTGTTACAAGCTTCATCATCGAACAGGCGCAGGCCGCAGGGTTAGCCAACGTCTTTCCAATCGGCGCTATCACCAAAGGCTCGAAGGGCGCGGAGCTTGCGGAGATGGGCGAGATGAAGCGCGCGGGCATCATTGCCGTGTCAGACGACGGACGGCCTATTCCAACGCCCGGCATGATGCGCCGGGCGTTGGAATATGCTCGCGGTTTTGACCTGCCTGTGATCGATCATTGCGAAGACAAATCACTGACGGCCGGAGGCGCGATGCACGAAGGCGAGTGGTCTCTACGCCTTGGTTTGCGCGGGATGCCTGCGCTCGCCGAAG
>CBDUCU010000377.1:0-4441 GCA_965365725.1 uncultured bacterium
ACTGCAACCCCGCCGCGCCGTCGCTACGGCGCAGATGCAGAACTTCCCGTTGAAGTTAGCGCAGAGGAGCGGCCCGTACACGACCGTGCTCGCCGCTTTGCACGTTTGCTCGTCTCCGAAATCAAGCTCTACAACGAGCAGAAGGTCAAAGAAGGACTCGGCGCAGGCGACCTCTACAGCCGTCTGCGCGAAGACATCGACCGCTCGCGCGACATGTACGATAAACGATTCGGCGAGCAGGTCGGCTCACGTTACGACTACTTTCATCATGAGTTGGTCAACACGCTCGCCGGCGGCGACGCAGCCAAGCTCGGCGACAACTATCCCGGTGCGAGCTTGAGGACGTGAGCTAAGAATCAAGACTTAAGAGCATGGAACGATAAGTGGCGAGCGAAATTTATCCGCTCGCCACTTTCTTTTACAAAAATTTTTGGCATCTGGCCCAGCTTTGAGGCAGGTTCGGAAGTTGCTCGATTGAATTTATTTGTAGCTCACAATCTTTGTGCAAACTGTTCCAAAGCTATAATTCTGTGCCAAGTAGACAAATCTTTGTCTATATGCCGCAAACGAACCCTTTTTTAAGACTTACTGCTTATAAGTTTACAAGTCACCTTAAATTCGTGGCTTCAGTTATTTAACGGCAGACAGGGAGTCTGTTACGAAATTGTTGAGAAAGGTTGTATTTTGTCCTTGACACCTCACGGCATTTCAGTGTAATTTCCCACATAGTTAACGAAGCGGAAAACACAATTAAGAATTGCTTCGATGTTGCTTGAATCGGCGGTAACTGGGTTTATACGACCTCGTGGGCTGGGGAGAAGATAATTTATTATTGCCCCTTCGAGGTTGAGAAATATTTAGCTTTTATCTCGCCCGTCCCCAAACACCACCTCTTGATGCCGGATCGCCCGTAGGTGACGATCTCCAGCGAAAAAGTTGACGCCACCCTGATCTCCGAGCCTGCCCAAAAGTTTTAAGCCCCGTCAGTCTTTCCCAAAGATTGACGGGGCTCCTTTCTTTTTAGCTGTTAGCTATTAGCCAACAGCTTTCAGCTTTTTCGCTTTACGATAGTAGCTTTCTTCACATTGCCAGCCCGCCGTCGGCCTGGATGACTTGGCCCGTGATGTAGCGCGCGTCGTCGGAGAGTAGAAAGCATGCGATGCGTGCGACTTCGAGCGGCGCGGCAAATCGTCGCATCGGAATCTGTTCGAGCATCTTCTCGCGGTAGGCTTCATCGAGCGCTCCGGACATATCCGTCGTCACGAGTCCGAGCGCGAGCGCGTTGACCGAGACGTTGCGGCTGGCGACTTCGCGCGCTAAAGCTTTGGTGAGTCCGATCATGCCTGCTTTCGAGGCCGAGTAATTGGATTGGCCGGCCATCCCCGCTACGCCGCTAATCGATGAGATGTTGAGAATCGAGCCGCCCTCTTCCTGCCGAAGCATGACGCGCAGCGCAGCACGTGAAAAGTTCCAAGCGCCTTTGAGATTTGTGTCGATGACTGCGTCCCAATCCTCTTCTTTCATTCGGAGGATAAGGTTGTCGCGCGTGATGCCGGCGTTGTTGATGAGATAGTCGATGCGGCCAAACTGCTCTTTGACCTGTTTGACCATCGCCGTCGCCGCTTCCGTATCAATTACGTCGCACTGCGAGGCGAATGCCTTTACTCCAAACGATTCAATCTCGCCCTTGAGAGATTCAGCCGCTTCAGTGCTTTTCGCATAGTTGAAGGCGACCGATGCGCCGCGACTTGCAAGCTCAAGCGCCATTGCGCGACCGATGCCGCGCGTTGCGCCCGTCACGATGGCCACGCGGCCCGCGAGTGGATTGGCTTCTTCGCTCAAAATTTATTCCTCCGTTAATGCCAGATCTTAGATGCCAGATGAGAGCACGCTGTTTTTAACTGACATCCAACATCTGCCTTTTACGAGTTGTCCAAATTCAGCGTGCGCAAATAGTCTTTGAACTGCGGCGCAAGATCGTTGCGTTTGAGTGCAAATTCGACCGTCGCGATAAGAAATCCGAGCTTGTCGCCCGCATCGTGACGCGTGCCGTCGAAGCGAACGGCGTAGAAGGGGCGACGCTTGAGAAGCGCGCGCATCGCATCCGTAATCTGAATCTCACCGCCCGCGCCGCGCTCCGTGCGCTCGATCTCATCGAAGATGTCGGGTGTCAAAATGTAGCGACCAATGATGGCGAGGTCGGAAGGCGCTTGATCGAAGCGCGGCTTTTCAACCATGTCGCGGATGCGGTAGAGACCGGGCCGCTCTTCCGTCGCATCAATAACGCCGAAGCGCGAGATAGCTTCGCCCTCGACCTGCATTGTGCCGACAACGGGTGCTCCCGTCTCCTCATAAACACTTAACATCTGTTTGAGCGCAGGCGTTTGCGCGTCAACCACGTCGTCGGGCAGAAGAACTGCGAACGGCTCGCCCGCCACGAAATCGCGCGCCTGATAGATGGCGTGACCAAGCCCCAAAGCCTCGTGCTGTCTGACGTATTGAACGCGCGCAATTTCAGAGACGGCGCGCGCCGTCTGTAACGCCTCCTGTTTGCCGCGCTCGCGCAAGACCTGCTCCAGCTCAAACGACACGTCGAAGTGGTCTTCAATAGCGGTCTTTCCGCGCGCCGTAATGACGAGCACTGATTCAACGCCGGACGCTGCGGCCTCTTCAACCGAATATTGAATGAGCGGCTTATCGACGAGCGGCAGCATCTCCTTCGGCATCGCTTTCGTGGCGGGAAGAAAACGCGTGCCGAGTCCGGCTGCCGGGATAACTGCTTTGCGAATCTTTGGAGGCATGTTTGATAGCGATTAGCTTTGAGCCATTAGCTTGCGCCGTCGGCTGAAATTATCAAGTGATATTGAAACGCGGCAAACGTCAAAAATTTTTATGGCTGAAAGCTAACGGCTAAAAGCTAACAGCTTTCTTGACAGCCCCGCGAAGCGTCGGATAGCTTGACGTTTTTCGTTGATGTTGGCGAAAGACTTAGATACCACACGTTAAAGGACGGCGGCAAATGCTCGATTTGAACTACGTTCGTGAGAATTTTGAACGCGTGCGCGCATCGCAGGAAGCGCGCGGGTTTCCGACGACTGCGCTCGACGATTTTGCGCGGCTTGATGCAGAGAGACGACGCGTTATCGGCGAGTCGGACAAATTGAATGCGGAGCGCAACGCGGCGAGCCGCGAGATCGGCGCGCTGATGAAAGAGGGCAGAAAAGACGAGGCCGAGGCGCGTCGGCAAGCGGTCGGAGAATTAAAAGAGAGAATCGCTGAGCTCGACCGCGCGCGCGACGATGCGGAGCGACGCATGCAAGAGCTGCTTTCAACCGTCCCGAACTTACAGCACGAGAGCGTGCCTGTGGGCGGCGAAGAGGCGATTGCGGAAGTGCGCCGTTGGGGGCAAGCGCCGCAGTTTGATTTCGAGCCGAAAGATCACGTCGATTTGGGCAATGCGCTGCGGATACTCGATCTTGAGCGTGCGACAAAGATCGCCGCCTCGCGCTTTGCAATTCTTTCCGGTGCAGGCGCGCGGCTTGAGCGTGCGCTGATGAACTTTATGCTCGACGTGCACACGCAGGAGCACGGCTATACGGAAACGCTGCCACCCTTTATCGTCAACGCCAATGCGCTCTTCGGCACGGCGCAACTTCCAAAATTCGAGCAAGACCTTTTCAAGCTGACTGACGAGCGTGGGTTGTATCTCACGCCGACCGCCGAAGTGCCCGTCACAAACATCTACCGCGAAGAGATTCTTGAAGCAGTGCAGCTTCCCGCAAAATTTGTCTCCTACACGCCCTGCTTCCGCTCCGAAGCAGGCTCTTACGGGCGCGACACGCGCGGTATCATTCGTCAGCATCAATTCGACAAGGTTGAATTAGTAAAGCTCTGCTTGCCCGAAAACTCTTACGACGAGCTGGAAGGCTTGACGCGCGATGCGGAAACGATCTTGCAGAAGCTCGGCCTTCATTATCGCGTAGTCGTGCTTTCGTCCGGCGACATCGGATTCGGCTCTGCCAAGACCTACGACATCGAAGTGTGGCTTCCTTCGCAGAACACTTTCCGAGAAATCTCCTCCTGCTCAAACTACGAAGCCTTTCAGGCGCGTCGCGCGCAGATACGCCTGCGTCGCGCGCCGGGCGCAAAACTCGAGTACGTTCACACCTTAAACGGATCGGGCCTCGCCGTTGGTCGCACGTGGCTTGCGATTTTAGAGAACTATCAACAGGCGGACGGCTCTGTTCTGATTCCCGAAGCATTGCGGCCGTACATGGGCGGGATGGAGAAGATAGCGAGCTAGCTAGTAAGACGTAAGCAGCAGTCAAGAACAAGTTATGCAAAGACAAAGGCGGCGGTGCAATGTGGCCCGCCGCCTTTGTCTTTTACTACTCACTTAACTTACTGCTCAATCGATTTTGAGTTCAAACGGCATCATCGC
>CBDUCU010000378.1:0-4433 GCA_965365725.1 uncultured bacterium
CAAGCCGCGTTAGTGCCGGGCCGAAGCTTGCTCGCCCCGTCTTTTCAATGGTTATTCTCACCAGGCCTAACCCTCCCATTGACAAAGACTTTGCCCGCCCCGCTTCAAGTTACTGTTTGACAACCCGCCGACTCCAACATATAGTGTGCTCCCGACGCAGAATCTCTACGGGCTGTGCTTGACCCCTCCGGCGCGGCCAACCCACGCGTGGGCTGTCTTGGTCTAAATCAAACGAATGTTCAAGCTTCAAAAATTAGAGATTACCGGTTTTAAGTCTTTTGCCGACTATACCGAGCTTGTCTTTACAGGTAGCGGCATTACGGCCATCGTCGGCCCCAATGGCTGCGGCAAATCAAACGTCTCCGACGCAATCTCCTGGGTCTTGGGCGAACAGCGCGTCAAACAGTTGCGCGGCGCCGAGATGAAAGACGTGATCTTTCAAGGCTCGCGCAATCGGCAGCCTTCGGGGATGGCCGAAGTCGTTCTTCATCTGGTGCGCGATGAGACGATTGAAGAAGAGCCTGACATTGACGACATCGATACGGCCCTCGAAGAGATCGACGACCAGACCGGCGCGATTGAAGAGAAGCTGATCCCCGAAATTGTCGGTACGCCCACACAGACCGATGACGCGGAGGCAAAGCTGACGGTGACAGACGGCGCTGCCCCGGCCCTTGTCCCTCAAATCAAAATTGATAACGAGGCGCAGCCAGCCGTTAACATCGAAGCGTCAACGGCGCAAAATGGGACGCACGCGGGCGCTTCAGAAGCAACGCTTTCATCCGAAGAAAGCAAGCAGCACACGGTTGAAGAAGCAACACCCTCAACCGAGAGCGCGCCAGCCGAAGCGGAGATAGTCGCGCCCGTCGCTTCCGCGAAATCCATACATCAAACAAAGCGCCACTGGCGACCACGCCGTTTGGCCCTCGACTTCGCACCCGGCGAGACCGTCACCGTCACGCGTCGTCTCTATCGTTCGGGCGAGAGCGAATATCTTTTGAACGGGCGCATCTGCCGCCTGCGCGATATACAGGACCTCTTTTCCGGCACGGGTCTTTCGGGCGCACATTACGCCATCATCGAACAGGGGCGCATCGGACAGATTCTTTCGGCCAAGCCGATGGATCGCCGCACACTTCTGGAAGAGGCCGCCGGCATCTCGAAGTTTCGCGTCCGCCAGCGCGCCGCCGAAGCGCGTCTCGACGCTGCACGCACAAACCTGAGCCGCGTCTCCGACATCATCAGTGAGATTGACCGGCAGGTTAACTCGCTGCGTCGTCAGGCCGCCAAGGCGCGCCGCTATCGTGCGTTGCGCGATGAGCTGCGCGAGCTTCTGCGTCAAACCTACGCCGCCGACGAGCGACATCTGAACGCGCTGCTCGAAGACCTTCGCGCGCGCATTGCGACCGCCACCGAAGAGGCGACAAAGCTCTCAGCTCAGCTCGAAACACAGGAAGAAGAGGCGCGCCGCGCAACTTCCGAAGCGAGAGAGAGAGAAGAAGTGCTCTCTGAGGCGCGCGCCGCCGTCTCTGATGCCACGCTCCGGCAGGATCGACGCGAGCGCGAGCGCGCATATCAAGAGGAGCAATCATCCGCGCTCGAAAAGCGGATGGAAGACGTGCTGCGCGAAGTCGAGGTTCTGCGCGCGCGCATCAAGGCGATTACCGAAGAGGGCGAAGGTCTTCGGCGAACGGACGTGCAACTGCGTGAGGAGAGCGAAGAGACGGCGCGTTTACTGGGGGAGGCGGAAGCCAGTTATGCGTCGCATCTCTCGGAAGTTCACGAGGCCGAATCCATCATCGAAGATGCGCGCACAGAGCTTTTGACGCACACGGCTGTCGTCGAGCGTCTGCGCGAGATTGGTCGCCAGATCGAAGTTGCGCTCGACAAGCTCGCCGTGCAGGCCGAAGGTCTCGCACGCGAAGGCGAGCGCGCACAGGCCGCACACGCACAGGCGCAGGCGCAGGCCGAAGTTTTACAACGCGAGATCGTAGTCGCACGCGCACGACTCGCCGCAATGCACGCCGAGCGTGAAGAATCAGCACGCGCTATCGCCGGAGCGCGCGAGCGCGTTACGGAAACCAGCGCGCGGCACAACCGCGTGCGCGACGAGATGGCGCGCGTCCGTCATCGTCTCGATACGCTTGAAGAGATCGACACGCAGCGCTCTCTTTATCCGCAGGCCGTCCAAAAAATCTTCTCGCCTACAGAGGCCGCCGAACCGCAAAGAGATTTCCGCGCCATCGGAACGATTGCCGACGTGCTGCGGGTCGAGCCGCACTGGGAGCGCGCGGTCGAGAGCGTCTTTGGCCCACTTCTTCAATCCGTGATTGTGCCCAGCCCGGACGACGCACTGCGCGGCGCGGCGTGGCTTGAGACGAGCGGCGCAGGGCGCGCAAATTTTATTGTTGCGGGCTTGCACGGCGGCTCTGAGTCGGATGAAGAATCGGTCGAGCAATTGATGTCGGGAGCGACGCTGGCCGAAAGCGTCTTGATGGAAGGCGTTGAACTGCGCGTTGCAAATCTGCTCGGTGCGCCGCGCGAGATCGCGCAGGTGTTGCGTCGCACGATGCCGCGTGAGATGAATGCGCGCGTCGTCTCAAGTCTCGACCAGGCGATGACGCTTTCGCTCTCGGCGGAAGAGATGTGCGTCACGCCCACGGGCGATTGGGTCGTCGGCGGACAACTCGTCTCGGCTGGTGGGCCTGTCGTCGCGGGCGAAGGCGCGGGGCTTCTTTCCTTCAAACGCGAGATGCGCGAGCTTGGCGCGCGCGCCGTCGGGCTTGAGGCCGACGTGATCTTTGCCGACGAGGCCGCCTCGGAAGCGCGCAGCCGTCTGGGCGAACTCGAAGACGCTTACGTTCTTTTGAACGAAGCCATCGTGCGCGAAGAACGCGAGCAGGTAGCGCGCGAATTAAACGCGGCGCAGCTTGTGCAAGAGATTGAGCGCGCCGAAAGGCATATACGCGTTGTCGCTGAAGACGCGGCGCGTCTGGCCGACGAGCAGCGCGCCTTGCAGGAAAGACGCGATCAGCAGACCGCCGAAACCGAGACGGTCGAGGCCGCGCGCCTTGCATCGACGGAGGCGATTTCAGTCGCCGCCGAAATTCTGGCAGCCGCGCGCCGTGCCGCCGAAGAAGCAAGCGAGGAGCTTGGCCGCCAGCGCGCCGCTTCTGCCGCCGCCGCCGAGCGTCGTCGCGCAGCAACGTCAGAGCTGCGCCGGATGGAATCCGAATCATCTGACCTTGCGGCGCGCATCGAGCGACACGAAAAAGATGTGGCCGAGATGCGCGAGCGGCTCGGTGTTTTGCGCGATTCGCTTGCTCAGTTTGACCAAAGCGCCGAAGAGGTCGAGAGCGAAAAAGAGCAGCTTGATAGAGAGGTCGAAGAGGCCGCGCAAAAACTGACCGAGTCGCGCGAACGCTCCGACGCGCTTGCGCTCGAAGTCACAGAGCTACATCAAAGGGTTGCCGCAGCGCGCGACGCGCGAGCCGCGCTTGACGTGCAACGTGCGGAGACGGCTGCGCGTCTGAGCTACGTCCGCGAATCGTGCCTGGCGGAACTCAACGCGCCGCTCGAAGAGATTGCGCGCGAGTTTGCGCCCGACGCGGATTTCGATCTGGAAGCAGCCCGCGCACGCGTCGAAGAGATGCGCGCGCGCATCGAGGGTTTTGGCGCAGTCAACATGATGGCGCTCGAAGAGCTGGCCGAAAACGAGGAGCGTCTGAAGTTTTTAACTTCTCAGCGCGCCGACATTACCGACGGCATACTCTCGACCGAAGAGGCTTTGCGCGAAATCAAGCGTCGCTCGCGCGAGCGTTTCCGACATGCGTTTGAGGAGATCAATCGCAACTTCGGACAGTTCTTCCAGGAGCTTTTCGGCGGGGGGCGCGGCGAGATGAGCCTGATTGATGCCGACGAGGTTTTGGAATCGGGCATCGACATCATCGCGCAACCGCCGGGCAAGCGTCTCCAGAGCGTGCTGCTTCTTTCGGGCGGCGAAAAGGCGATGGCCGCACTGGCGCTCGTCCTTGCCATTTTCCGCTATCACCCGTCGCCCTTCTGTCTTTTGGACGAGGTGGACGCGCCGCTTGACGAGGCAAACGTCGGACGTTTTACGGCGAAGGTTGCAGAGATGTCTCAGGACACACAGTTTCTCGTCATCACGCACAACAAGCGGACGATGGAAGTTGCGCGCGCACTCTACGGCGTGACGATGGAAGAGGCCGGTATTTCAAAGCTCGTCTCGGTCAGGTTTGAATGAGCGTCAAAAAGAGGGTTTCAATTTTAGTCGTCATGGCCGCGCTCGCAGTTTCGGGCGCGGCCATTTCCGCGCGTGCGCAAAAGAAGGTCACGGCGCGCCCCGGCGAATCAGACGTGCCAAGCGATCAACCCAAGGCTTTACATCCCGTCGCTGAAGAGACAGCCGCATC
>CBDUCU010000379.1:0-4419 GCA_965365725.1 uncultured bacterium
AAGACTTTTGGCATCTACAGCCTCTTTATCAACGCCGAAAACATCACCGACACGCGCCAGAGCCGTTTCGGAACGGTCGTTTTCCCGCCGCACCAGAACCCAACCTTCAGCGAGATTTACACGCACACCGAGGGAAGAGTCTTCAACGGCGGAATCAAAATCAAATTTTAATTGAGCCGCTCCTGCATGCGGCGGAGCGCCTGCGCGGCTTGTGTGAAAGAGGGCTGTTCTTCGAGCGCCAGACCGTAGTGGCGCGCGGCATCGAGCGGGCGTTGGCGCTGTTCATAGATGCGCGCCAGGTTGAAGTGTGGAAAGGCGCGGGCTTCGTAGCGCGGGGCCGAAAGTGCGCGCCTAAACCACGCAACGCACGACCAGATATCGCCGAGCGCGATCAAATAGCTGCCGATGTCGTTGTATGGATTGCCGAAGTCGGGATCGACGCGGATGGCTTCGAGGCATTGATCGATGGCTTCGCGGTAGCGCGACTCGAAGCTATAAACCCAACCGAGAAACGTGTGTGCCTCGGCGGTCGGGTGCGTCTCGATTGAGCGACGATAAAGCTCGACGGCGCGCTCGTAGTCTTTGGCAAGCTGCGCTTCGTAGGCGCGTTGGAACAGTTTGACGGCCTCGCGCCGCGCGCCCGAAAGTGAATCGTCAATAACTTCTTCGTCGAACATTTGAGAGACAAAAAAGGAATGCGGATGAACACGGATTTGATCGATTCATGCGGATAAACGAGTGAGCATCCATCAAATCCGAGTTCGTCCTAGTTCTATCACACTTCACTTTGCCGTCGGAATCTTACCTCATCTCTGCTGCCTTCGTTTCGCAGGGAGCTTCGGTTGAAGCCGCATCGAGCCTACGGATGCGGCCTTCGACGCGCGGAGCAATCACACGCACCGCAACGATAGCACGTCGCAACGCTTCGGAATCGATAAGCTTTGGCCGACTAAGCCGACGCGCGTTCATCAAAACATCGTAGCCGTCGCCGCCGTTGGCGATGTAGCTTGTCGTTGCCAGCGTATAAGTCTTTTCTGGATCGAGCGGACGATTTGCGACCATCACGCTTTTGATCCTTTGACCGGCGGGAAGGCTTGCGTCGAACGTATAGCTAAAGCCAGAGACCTGCGGAAAGCGTCCCGGCTCTGCGCCCGGCGCGGTGCGCCCCACGCCGTTCTCCAATGCTTCGAGCAGAAGCGAGCCCTTTAACTCGATGACGGCCATCTCGTTGTTAAAGGGAAGAATCGAGAGCACGTCGCGCATCGTCAATGCGCCCGGCGTGATAACGGTATCGGCGCGGATTGAGCCGCCGTTGATGAGCGATAAATCCGCGCCGGTCGCACGGCGAAAAGAGTCTGCGACAAAGTTTGCGATGTTTGTCTCGCTCGTGCGGTTCTCAAAGCTACGCGCGTCGAGCGCAACACGCGTGCGCCCGACAGGACGCGCAAGCTCTCTGATCTTCGCCGCATACTTCGTCGTCACGGCGGCAAACTCGGGGTCTTCCTTCACAGTTGAATCGACCTTGATGATCTGCCAGTCGATTGATTGGACGCGACCGCTTTGCGGCTCGATCTGCAAATCGATGCGCCCCATCTCGCGCCCGTCCGCCGTCATCTTGAAGATAGGCGTGCCTGCCGACGAAGCTTGCAAAAGCGTGTGCTCGTGGCCGCCGATAATCACGTCGATGCCTTTGGCGCAGCGAGCAAGCTCTTTGTCTTCCTTGAGCGAGAGATGCGTGAGGGCGACAACGGCGCGCGCGCCCGCATCGCGCATCTCGTCGATTACTTTTTTAGCCGTCTCACACGCCGGGCGAAACTCAACGTCGGGGCCTGGGCTTGAAGTGTTCTTCGTCTCGGGCAAGGTGATGCCGAATATTCCTACTTTCACGCCCTGAAACTCGCGTATGACGAAGCGCGGCGTGTCGGCAAAGGTGCGGCCCGTCTTTTTGTCGATGACGTTTGCTCCGAGCCATTTGAATTTCGACTCGGCCACGCGTTCGCGCAAAACGGCAGGGCCAAAGTCGAATTCATGATTGCCGAAGACCGAAAAGTCGAGGCCCGTCTGATTCCATGCATCAATCATCTGCCGCCCGCGATACGTGATCGATTCAACTGAGGGTGAGATGGTGTCGCCCGACAGAAGAAAGAGTGTGTTGGGCGATTCTTTGATGATCTGTTTGCGAAGCGTCGAGACGCGCGCCAAACCGCCCTCGCGCCCGCGCTCGACGGGCAGGAATTGGTACACGTCGTTGACCTGTAGAATCGTCACGCGGACGTTGCAATCCTTTTCATCGGTTTGCGCAAGCGTTTGTGCAAACTGCGTCGTGAATGCAAGTAACAGCGCGAGCGTAAAGCGTGTGTGCTGCGCCCTGAAACGAGAGAAAAACATCAATTGTCCTCCATAAAATTTTATAAAGAGACGATAGCACAAAACCGTTTTCGGTCGAATTAGACCGAACTTGCGCGGCTGAATTATACTCGCCCTAGAAATAATCAAATCAAAAGCGCGCTACATATATTCGATGATGAATACAAACAATTTACGCGTCGAGATTATCGACGCGCTGGCAATCACCGATGATCAATCGCGGGCCGTCGCCGTCGCGGTCTTCACCGACGAGCCGCGACTGCCCGACGCAGAAAAACTCGATGATGAACTAAGTCGGTTTTGCGCTCAGGCAGTCACGGACGGCGAATTCAAAGGCGAGGCAGAGACCGCGCTTCTGCTGCGCGCAAGCAGCGCAAGCGGAGTCCGGCGCGTCATACTGGTCGGGTTTGGCACGCACGAAGACCTTGATGCAGGAGTGATAAGAAATGCATCCGGCGTAGCCGTACGCACGGCCCGCTCAGCGCGCATCAGAGAGTTAGATTTTCTTCTTCCCGCACACACAGACGACGCAGCTTCAACTGCGCGCGTGCTTGCCGAAGGCGCGCATCTCGGTCTCTACGAGAACGATTTTTATCAGAAGAAGCAACAGGACGACGAGTCGCCAAAGCTTGAACGTCTGAACATAGTTGCGCCGGGCAAAGATGAAAACATCAGCCGATCAATCGAGCGTGCGCGCATCGTCTCGGAGTCGGTCAACTGGGCGCGTGCGCTTTCAGACGAGCCGGGCCTCAGCCTTCCACCGCGAGAGTTTGCGCGCCGCGCCGCAGAGATGGCCGCTGAATTCGGACTTGAGATTGAGACGTTGAGTGCGGGCGAGATACGCGCGGGCAAGATGGGCGGATTGCTCGGCGTGGCACAAGGCTCGGATGAAGAACCGGTCATGATTGTTTTGCGTTACGAGCCACAAGGCGCGCATGCGAAAGATGATCTATGGGCCTTTGTCGGCAAGGGCATCACGTTTGATACGGGCGGCATCTCGCTTAAGCGCGGCCCCGGCATGGAGGAGATGAAATCCGACATGGCGGGCGGCGCAGCCGCACTCGGCGCTTTGCGCGCCATCGCACAGCTCAAACCGCAAAGACGCATTGTCGCCGTCGTGCCCGCCGCCGAAAACATGCCTTCGGGCAAAGCTATCAAACCCGGCGACATCGTTCGCACGCTCGCCGGATTCACAATTGAAGTCGTAGATACGGACGCGGAAGGTCGTCTCGTTTTGGTTGACGGCATCGCTTACGCAAAACAGTTGGGCGCAACACGCATCGTCGATTTGGCGACGCTCACAGGCTCGATCATCGTCGCTTTAGGCGACCGTCGGACGGGACTCTACAGCAACGACGACGCGTGGGCCGGTCTTGTGCGCGAGGCGGCAGAACGCGCGGGCGAACCTCTGTGGCGCATGCCCGTCAGCGACGACTACAAGAAACTGATAGAAAGCGATATCGCAGATTTCAAAAACTACGGCGGGCGACCAGATGCGACCGGCGCGGCGCTGCTGCTGAGCAAGTTCGCAGGGGAAACTCCCTGGGCGCATCTCGACATTGCGGGCACGTCCTGGTACGACGCGCCGCGCCCGTTTGCCCCGAAGGGCGCATCGGGCGCAGGCGTGCGCACGCTCGTCGAATTAGTTTGCGGCTGAGATTTTTATGACATCGGGCGAGACAGTTTTTCTGACGGGCTTTCCCGGTTTTATCGCGGGCCGGCTCGTCGAGCGATTGGCGCGCGACGGCGCACGATTTCTGTTGCTCGTGCAGACGGCTTTTATCGAGCGCGCACGCGCGGAAGCAGCGCGTATTGCTCGAGCAACGGATAGAAAAATCGAAGACTTTGCGCTCGTCGAAGGCGACATTACGCTCGATGATTTAGGGCTTTCGCAGGAAGATTTAGACCGCGCGCGCGCAACGACGACCGCGCTCTTTCACCTTGCCGCCGTCTATGATTTGGCGGTTGCGCGCGAGCTGGCCTTGCAGATTAATGTCGAAGGCACAAAGCGCGTCAATGAGTTTGCGCGCACGCTCAAACATTTACGCCGCT
>CBDUCU010000380.1:0-4407 GCA_965365725.1 uncultured bacterium
CTGTGGCGCGCCGGCGCCTACGCTGCGTTGGCTGCCTCCACCGCCCGTGACGACCAAAGAGCCGGAACAACTCGGCGAGCGTCGCATCGAGGTCAGAAAGTTTGCGCAGCTTCCGCTTTTGATGGCCGCCTATCACGTCCCCGAAACCGCGCATGCCGACTACTACGCGCTCAGGGTTTTGCAAACAATCCTCTTTTCCGGTCAAAGCTCGCGCATGTATCAACGCGTGGTTGACAAAGATCAACTCGCCATCAACGTTCGCGGCGACCTCGATTTCGGGTTCGACCCGACGCTTTTCCTCATCACGTCGCAACCAAAGGAAGGCATCGACACGCGCGCCGTTGAGCGAGCCGTTTATGAAGAGCTTGAAAGCGTGAAGAAAGAGCCTGTGCGTGATGAAGAGATAGAGAAGGCCAAAAATATTCTGCTCGCAAATTTCTATCGCTCGATTAGAACTATCTCGGGACGCGCCAATCAAATCGGCAGTTACGAGCTTTTTTTCGGTGATTACAAAAAGCTCTTTTCGGCTGCCGAAGACTTTCGAAAGGTGACGAAAGATGATTTGCGTCGCGTCGCGCAAAAGTATTTCGCTGATAAAAACCGCACGGTGGCGACGCTCATTCCTGAAAAAGAGGAGACGCGCATAGAAGGGCAGAAATAGCCGCACGCGCAACGGAGGCATCAATGTTGAAGCGATTTGTTCTTATCCTTTTGATATTTTCGATAACACTACAGGTGCAGGCGCAGCCCCAACCGCAGCAGGGCGCACTCAAACTCCCGCCTTACAAAAAATTGAAGCTGAAGAACGGCATGACGCTGCTCTTGATGGAGCAACATGAAGTGCCGATAGTGAGCTTTAACTTTCTCGTCAAGACGGGCGCAGTGGCAGACCCGGCAGGCAAAGAAGGCGTGGCATGGATGACGGCCAACCTTCTGCGGAAGGGGACGAAGACGCGAACGGCCGATCAAATTTCGGGTGAGCTGGATTTTATCGGCGGCACGCTTCGCGCCGAAGCCGAACATGATCTCACGACGGGCGCGGCTGAATTTGTCAAGAAAGATTTGGCAAAGGGGATCGAGCTTCTCTCGGATGTTTTGCTCAATCCCACTTTTCCGCAGGACGAAGTGACCAAGCTCCAGCGTCAAAGCATCGATTCAATCAAAGCCGCAAAGGATGAAGCCTTCGACGTAGTCGATCTTTATTACGAGGCCTTTCTGTTCGGCGCACATCCTTACGCGCGTCCTGCCGTCGGCGATGAAAAGAGCCTCGCTGCAATCAGCAGAACCGACGTTGAAAAGTTTTACCAGACTTACTACACGCCTTCAAATACGATTCTCTCCATCGTCGGCGACTTTGACGCTGTGGAGATGGAAAAAACTTTGACCGAAAAGTTTGGCGTGCGTGCCGACAGACAAACGCCCGTCGCGCCTCTTGCCGAACCGATTGTTTCAAACGGTCGCCGACTCCTGCTCATTGATAAGCCTGACTCGACTCAGACCTTCTTTCAAGTGGGCAACCTCGGCACCGCGCGTACGAACAAAGACCGCGTCGGAATCGAAGTCGTCAACACTCTTTTTGGCGGGCGGTTTACTTCGATGCTCAATAGCGAGCTTCGCGTCAAGTCTGGTCTGACATATGGTGCAGGCTCGGATTTCGAGATGCGAAAGACGCGCGGCCCTTTCTTTATCTCGACCTTTACGGCCAACGAAAATACAGAAAAGGCCATTGATCTGACTCTCGAAATTCTCAAGCGCCTTCACGAAAAGGGAATCACAGAGGAAGAGTTAAAGTCGGCGAAGAGCTATCTGAAGGGACAATTCCCACCGCGCATCGAAACCTCTGAGCAACTTGCCGCGCTTATCTCAGAGCTTGAGTTCTTCGGCCTTGATGAGACGGAAGTTAACTCTTACTACGCAAAGATCGACGCGATGACTGTTGCCGACGCGCGACGCGTCATCAAAGAGCATTATCCGCTCGACAATCTCGTCTTTGTTCTGATCGGGAAGGCAAGCGAGATCGAGCCGGTCGTCAAAAAGTATGCTCCCGGCCTAAGGAAGAAATCGATTACGGAGACGGGTTTCTAAAGGTCGGTAAAACCTTTGTTTCGGAAGCGAATAAAACTTTCCTGAGGTGTGTTGGAGGAAAACGATGCTGCTCCAAAAAAATGTTCGCGCGACCGTTGCCGCTCTCGCAATTTTGGCGAACGGATTGATGGGTGCAAAAGCTCACGCGTTGGTTGTTTTCCCTCAAGCGTATCAGCAAGACTCTGCGGCGCAAACGAGCATCAGCTCGCGCGAGGTGGCGCGACTTCTTTCGAGCAACAATCCTGTGCAAAGACGTGAGACGGCGGAAGAGATTGCGCGAGCGGCTGCGGTCGAACATTTGCGACTTGTCGAAGGCTATCGCATGCAGGAGCGCGATGCGCGCGTCCGGCTTGCGCTCGATTGGGCGCTTTATCGAATGGGTAAACGCAGTGCTCTCTTTAACGTCGTCCGCGAACTCGACGCGTCGCGCGCCGAGCAGGCGCTTCAATATCTCAAGACAATCGAAGGGCCGTCGCCGCTTCATGTTTTTCTTTCACGTACAAACGGCAATACACAGATTCGTCTGCTTGAACTTTTCGCACACGTCGGAGATGCCGAGACGCTCGCGCTAATCAAGCCGTTGACAAGCTCGCTCGACCCCGGCATCGCAGACGCTGCCAAATTCGCCGAGCGCGAGATAACAATCAGGCTCGAAGAATCGCCCGTCTCCGCTCCAAAAAGACCTCGACAGACGGGACGCACCGACGACGAAACGCCCTGAAATAAAATTCAACCAAAAGCTACGAGAGGCGGGACGACGATCCCGCCTTTTTTTGTGCCTGAAAATTGAGAACACAAAAATTTGTAATCTCTCGCTTTGCACCTTTGAGCGAAATAAATCAAACTCGAATCGAACACGCTTAAAACTATATGCACCCAAATCTGCGCACATTTCTACGTCTGCTCGAACGCGAACGCGACCTCGTTGAAATCGATGCAGAGGTCGATCCTTTTCTCGAACTTGCGGAAATACATCGACGCGTCATCGAGCGCGGCGGCCCTGCTCTTTTGTTTCGCAACGTCAAGGGCAGCCCTTATCCGGTAGTCACAAATCTCTTCGGAACGGAGAGACGAATCGATCTTGCTTTCGGGCCGAAGCCCGAGTCGCTTGTGCGCGAAGCGGTCGAGGTGGCCGAATCGCTACTGCCGCCAAAGGCTGGAAAACTCTGGCAACACAAACGTCTCGCGCTCGAAGCCTTAAAACTCGGCACGCGACGCACGCGTCGTGCTCCAGTCGCCGAGGTGTCGGACAAACCCGCGCGGCTAGATGAATTGCCCGTGTTAACGACTTGGCAGGAAGACGGCGGCCCTTTTTTCACTTTGCCGCTCGTCTATACGGAACATCCGGCGACGGGGAAGCACAACCTCGGCATGTATCGTCTCCAACGCTACGACTCGGAAACGACCGGCATACATTGGCAGATACACAAAGGCGGAGGCTTTCACTATCAGGAGGCGGAGACGAGAGGGCAGCCACTTCCCGTGACGGTTTTTCTCGGAGGCCCGCCCGCGCTCATCCTCTCGGCCATCGCGCCGCTTCCGGAAGACGTGCCCGAACTTGTTCTGGCATCGGTCTTAGCTGGAGAAAAGATCAGGATGAGCGATAGTCCGACAGGACATCCGCACAGGCTCGTCGCTGAAGCAGAATTTGCGCTTGCCGGAAGCGTGCGCCCGCGCGAGCGCCGACCAGAAGGGCCGTTTGGCGATCATTACGGATACTATTCGCTGCAACACGACTATCCGGTCTTTCACGTCGAGACGGTTTTTCATCGCAAGGACGCGATCTATCCGGCGACGGTCGTCGGCAAACCGCGACAGGAAGATTTTTTTATCGGCGATTATTTGCAGAAACTTCTCTCGCCGCTCTTTCCTCTGGTCATGCCGAGCGTGCACGATCTGTGGAGCTACGGCGAGACGGGCTTTCACTCGCTCGCCTCTGCCGTCGTGCGCGAACGCTACGGGCGAGAAGCTCTGGTCTCAGCGTTTCGCATTCTCGGCGAAGGCCAGCTCTCGTTGACGAAATTCTTGTTGTTGACGGACGCGCCACAAGACCTGCGCGATTTTCGCAATCTCTTCGAGCACATCCTTGCGCGCGTCCGTTTTGAAAGCGACCTTTTTATCTTCTCGCAAGTCTCGATGGACACACTCGATTACACAAGTGGCAAGATTAACTACGGAAGCAAAGCCGTCATGCTCGGCTTAGGCGACGCAATCAGAGATTTGCCGCGAGAGTTTCGGGGTGAGTTGCCGCAAGCAATCAAACGCGCGGAAGTCTTTTGCGGCGGCTGCCTTGTCGTCGAAGGAGAAACTTACGAACAAAAC
>CBDUCU010000381.1:0-4401 GCA_965365725.1 uncultured bacterium
CGCCGTTTCGCCCGAAGGCAGGATTTCGCCGTCTGACGCAGGAATTTGGAGTCGCGGCGGGCCGCGTTTCGAGTTTTGAAGACAGCTATCACGGATTAGCCAAACGTCTCGGCTCTGACGTTGTGGCCGACTGTGCGAGTTGTCACGGCGTACACAACATTCTGCCTTCGTCCGACCCGAAGTCGATGATCGCCGCTGAGAACCGTCCGCAGACGTGCGGCCAGTGTCATCCGGGCGCGGGCGAGCGTTTTGTTTCGGGGAGCGTGCACCTCAACACGCCGCTCTCAAAAGACCCGGGCAGCGTCGGCGTGCGCTGGGTGCGCTGGGTTTATCTGGGCATCATCCTCGCCACAGTGGGCGGGATGGCGTTGCATAACGGGCTTGCGTGGCGCAAGAAGGCAGCGGCGCGGCTGCGACGCGAGCGGCGCAACGTCGTTCGCCTCACGCTTAATCAACGCATCCAACACTGGCTGCTTCTGACGAGCTTTATCACGCTCGTCATCTCCGGTTTCCTTCTCGTCTATCCCGATTCGTGGCTCTACTATCTGAGCTTCGGGAGCAGCGAATGGACGCGCCGGCTTGTTCACCGCGTCGCAGCCGTCGTGATGATCCTCGTCAGCATCTATCACATCGTCTATATCGCCTTCACAAGCGAGGGGCGCAAGTGGTTCCGCGACATGCTGCCGACGATGAAGGACGTGCGCGACGTTATTCAGTTCTTCCGACACTACACGGTGGGCGGCGTGCCGCGTCCGAAGTTCGAGCGGTTCGGCTATGCCGAAAAGGTCGAATACTGGGCGCTCATCTGGGGCACGTTTGTGATGGGCGTAACAGGGCTTTTGATTTGGTTCAAGACAAGCCCGGGTTTCCGCGCCGCTCCGCTCTGGTGGGTGGACATTGCCATTGCGATTCACTTCTACGAAGCCGTGCTTGCCACCTTCTCGATCATCGTCTGGCACTTCTATCAAGTCATCTTTGACCCGGACGTGTACCCGATCAACCTTGCCTTCTACGATGGGCGAATGAGCGAAGAACTCTACCGCCACGAGCATGAGCTTGATTATGAACGGATGAAAGAATCCGAAGGCGACACAGGCGAAGGCGAGGCCGGTACTGGTCGCGGTCAGCAGCCTTCACCCGCCGAAGGCACGGGAGATTAGAGCAATCTGCGGATTGTTTTAGCGAGCGTTTTTGCAAACGTTTAGAAGAGGGCCATGCCCTGCGTCTCAACTTATATCCAAGCTTGAGACGCAGGGCATGGCCCTCTTCTAAACAAGAGCTGTTAAAATCAGATTGAGCGCTGCTTGAAGAACACAGGCCGGGATTTATCAAATGAGACTATTACTCGTTGCCGCAAGCGTCTTTCTCATCAACCTTCCGTTCGGCTACTGGCGCTCGCGCGTGCCCGTTCGTTCGCGTCAATGGTTTCTGGCGATTCACCTGCCCGTGCCGGCTGTTATCGCCTTGCGCGTCTTTAGCGGTTTGGGCTGGCAGCTTGCGACCTTTCCCGTCCTCATCGGCGCGTTCTTTCTCGGTCAATACGTTGGCGGCAAATTGTCACAAGTCTTCGCTCGTCGTTAGAAATATTTTCCCGCGCTACTGATTCGCATCTCTCAAACACGCAGCCCTGTTGCATGTCTCAACATTCGCTGTTGAATTTCTCAAGTCGCTTGAGGGCAGCGCTATTACCCGAAAACTCGCCTGCTTTTTCACGTCACTGTTGAGCTTCTCAACTTCGTCCTGCTCACAATTCTTCTCCACAAACTCCCCGTCGCGTCCGTAATCCTTGCCGGATCAGCAGTTAGAGGCGTAAGCGCGGGAGGGCGCACGGTTGGAATAAGGGTTGCGCTACAAGTGTGCGGGCCGATTGAGGAGTAAATAGATGAGCCAGGCACACACACATCAAAGAAGCCACAGCAGACAGGTGGTAGCGCCACCGTTGCCCTGCGTTTGGATGACGGCAGGCGTGGTCGGATACAAGTTGTGCGACCGGGAATTTGATTGCGACCGTTGCCCGTTCGACCTGGCGATGCACGACGGCAACGGTCAACATGCGTCTGCCTCCAACCCAAACCGCTTCTCAACTCTCTTCGACGCGCGACCCTTTGAGCCAACCAAAACTTTCTCGCCAGCCGCAATTGATGAACGCGCATTCGAGCTTGACGCGGGACTCTTTTATCACGCGGCTCATGTCTGGGCGCGCGTCGAAGAGGGCGGAAGCGTGCGAGTCGGTCTGGATGATTTCGGCCAGAGACTTCTGGGCCGAATCTATCGCATCGTGTTGCCGGAGCGTGGCCGCACGCTCAAACAAAACGAGGCTTGCTGGCGACTCACGCATCGCTTCGGTGAGACAGGCTTTCCGACGCCGGTCGCGGGCACAGTCGTCGACATAAATGCGAGGCTCGCGCAGCAACCCTCGCTTGTCAATCACAACCCCTATGGCGAGGGCTGGGCTTTTGTCGTCCGTCCTGCGCAGTTGGAAGAGTGTCTCAAGCCTCTTCGTTACGACGGCGCGGCGGCGGAATGGTTCGAGAGCGAGATCGAAAAATTTTACCGTGATGAGATCGAGATTTTAACTGACGCGCGCGCGCACCAACGGCTCGCGGAGCCGAGACGCGGCGCGCTTGCGAAAGAGTTGACGAGCGAATTGACCGCCGAGCAGGCGCGAAGACTGATCGATTCGTTCTTACCCGCCGCTTCGGAAGAAGGGCGAATGCAAAGCGACGACAAAGAAGTCGGAGCTGAAGGGAGGTGACCATCATGGTCGCACTATTTGTTGTCATGACGATTGTCGTCTGCATCGCGGCTGATTCGGTCGTGCAGTGGAGACGTGCAAAAGGTGAAAAAGAGGCGAAGCTCCTGGCGGACAAACTGGTCGCGCCTGACTTCGCAAAGGTTGCGGCTCCGGCGAACGTCTTTCTCGATGAAGGGCACACGTGGGTGCAGGTCGAGGCTTCGGGCCGCGCAGACATTGGAGTTGACGGATTTGCGCAGAAGCTCATCGGGCGCGTCGATTCGGTGGAACTGCCTGCGGTCGGACGCGAGGTGCAACGCGGCGACGTACTGTTTGCCATTCATCAGGGCCGCCGCCGCGCCGCTTTTGCCTCGCCGCTCGACGGCGTTGTCAGCGCCGTTGACAAGGAGCTGGCCTGGCATCCCGAAACGCTCGCAGAGGGCGAATACGCAGACACCTGGGTCTGCACGCTGCGCCCGCAGCATCTTGCACAAGACCTCAAACGGCTGCACATCGCCGAGGAAGCGCAAGACTGGATGCGCGGCGAAGTCGAAAGGGTTCGTGACTTCTTCGCCGCACGCCCGTTGGAAGGCGCTGAGCTGAGCCGGATGTTTGAAACAGATGGTCGGCTCAGCGGCGGATTGCTCGAACACGTGGATGATGGAACGTGGAAGCAGTTCACCGAAGAGTTTCTTCGCCCGCAACACTCGACGAGCGCAGCGGCAACGACGCTTCATTGATCTTTGCACGCTCTGGTCGTGCCGGGCCGGCTTTGATTCCCGGATGTGACGGGCGACACAGCAAACCTGTTGCGCTCGTCACATCCAACAAGCGTACGGCCTTCTTCAACACGGCGCACTTTCACACCCGCGCGCGTACTTTCACGCCTTTGCCAGTGGCTATTGAGTTTCTCAACAGAGCTGATGTTGAAGACGACAACTGCACATCATGCGGTCGTCAATGACGAATACGCGATTGTGTCGCAGGTTGCGCGAAGCGGGAATGACAATTGCGTTTTGAAAGATTGCGAATGAGTCTGGAAATTGAGAAGAGGTGAGAGATGAACGCGCAGACGCAGACGAAAAAAGCGCTTCTCTTCGACAGCACGCTGTGCGTCGGTTGCGGAGCCTGCTACGAAGCATGCAAGGAGAAGAACTCGCTTGCACGCACAAAAGCAACCGACGAAGGCTTTCTTCAAGATTCACTTTCAGCCGACACCTACACGGTCGTCAATGCGCGCGCGGGCCGCTTCGTTCGTCGAATGTGCATGCACTGCGAAGAGCCTACGTGCGTCAGCGTCTGTCCGGTCGGTGCGCTCGAGAAAACCGCAGCCGGCCCCGTCACCTACGACGAAGACAAGTGCATGGGATGTCGTTACTGCATGCAGGCGTGCCCGTTCGGTGTGCCGCAATACGAGTGGGACGATCCGCTTACGCCGCGCGTCAAGAAGTGCAACCTGTGCGCCGAACGTCTCGAAGCGGGGATGCAGACGGCCTGCGCCAGCGTCTGTCCGACGGGCGCGACGAAGTTTGGCGAGCGCGACGCGCTGATTGCTGAGGCTCAGGAGCGCATACGCCGAAATCCGGGCCGCTACGTCAACCACGTCTATGGAGTCAAAGAAGTCGGCGGCACGTCGGTGCTGTTGCTCTCAGCCGTGCCCTTTGCGC
>CBDUCU010000382.1:0-4395 GCA_965365725.1 uncultured bacterium
GGCTCGGTCAAAACTTCTGCGGCATGATGACGACAGACGTTAAAGAAGGCGCGCAACCGCCGGTCGCCGCCGCGAACGACGACCAGAGGCTCGCCCGCCACATCGCACGTTGCAAACTGTCCGCTCTCGCGCACCTGCTCAGCGCGACACGCAAGCTGCCACGTACGCGCAAAAACAGTCTGCTGCTCCAACCGATAGACGCGCTCGTCCGTGTACCAGGAGGCGGGAATCGTCCACGCTTCCGAGAGCGGCGCGTGCGGGTCGTAGCTTTCAACAATCTCTTTGAGTGAAGGATTCACAGCTCGTGCAAGGCGGCTATTTGTTAGTAGTCAGCAGTTTGTTGTCGGGTGTTCACGGTTTTCAGTCTTGAGCTTTTCAAAATCGGCGGCGAGTTATGAGACACAGGACAAAGGACTACTGACTACGGACAATTACAAAACCGGCGTAGCGGTCTTGCGCTTCGGGTTGAAGAAAGGTGTTTTTGTGACGCGCGCGCCGACGCGGTGGCGGACGGCTTCGACCGTCACTTCCATTTCAAGACGCGTGCCCACGCGCGCGTCTTCGCGCCGCACCGTTGCAAGCGCGATCAATTTTTTAAGAGTCGGCGACCAGGTGGTTGAAGTCGCTTTGCCCGTCTGTCGTCCGCCCGCATAGACGGGGACGTGCGTGCGCGAAGCGATGGGCGAGACGGTGGGCGGAAGTCCTGCCGCGTCGTGTATGCGCTCAACGTCGGTCCAATCGATTTCAAGTCCGACAATCTCACGCGCATGTCCGCGCCTCTGTTCTTCGATGAGAGCCTTCTGACCGACAAAGCGGTTTTTGTCGAGATTGACGAGCCGGCCCAAACCCATCTCGAAGGGCGAATACTTCTGCGCTTCCGTGAGCGCTTTTTTGCTTCCGTAAAAATCTACGTCGATGAGCAGCAGCCCAGCTTCGATGCGCGCCACGTCGAGCGCAAGCATCCCTGCCGGATGAATGTCGAACGCGCGCCCGTGTTCCATCAAAGCATCCCACACGCGAACGGCCTCTTCCGTAGGAATCCAAATCTCATAACCGAGATCGCCCGTGTAGCCCGTGCGCGAAACCTCCACAGGCACGCCCGCGATCTCGCCCGACGTGACGCGAAAATATTTCAGGTTCTCGATGTCCGCACCCTCGACCAAACCTTTGAGCAGACGACCGGAGGTTGGGCCTTGAAGTGCGAGCGCGGAAATCTCTTCCGAGATGTCTTCGATCTCGACATCCATCCCCGATGCGTTCTGCGTAAACCAACGAAGCGACGGGTCGGCGGCCGTCCAACGATAAGTGTTTTCGGCCAGACGCGAGACCGTGCCGTCGTCAATCGTCTTGCCGCGCTCGTCGCACCAGGGGGTATAGACCACCTGCCCGACCTGCACTTTACGCATGTCGCGCGTGATGATGCGGTCAACCAGTCGCGTTGCATCGCGTCCGGTCAGACGATATTTATAAAGCGGCGAGATATCGATCAAAGCGGCGGCGTTGCGGATAGCGTTGTACTCGTGCTCGTGATGCGGCTCGTAACTACTGACCGCATAGTAGCCCGACCATTCGCGGTAGTTGAGACTCTCGCACAGCGCGAGCGTTCTTTCATGAAAAGCTGTTCCGATGGGCATGCTTTGTGAATCTCTTTTAAAGAGTGATTGTCACGGCGCGCGATTATAAGTATCCTTACGAGTCTTCCGTCAAGAGCTTTATCCACCAAAACAGATGAATCAAAAGTACGACTGCATCGTCATCGGAGGCGGGCACAACGGACTGGTGAACGCCGCGTATCTTGCGCGCGCGGGCAAGCGTGTGCTTGTGCTTGAGCGTCGTCACGTGCTTGGCGGCGCGGCGGTGACGGAAGAAGTGTTTCCGGGCTTTAAGTTCTCGGTTGCTTCTTACGTCGTCTCGCTGATGCGCCCTGAGATTATTCGTGAGCTTGATCTGCCGCGTCATGGGCTGGAGATTCTTCCGCTCGACGGGACGTTTACGCCGATGCCCGACGGCGATTACCTGTGGCGCGTCAACGACCACGCCAAGACGCGGCGCGAGATTGCAAGACATTCAAAGCTCGATGCCGAGGCTTACGACGAATACGGCAAGGCGATGGTCGAAATGGGGCGTTTCGTCAAACCGATCATGGCGATGACTCCGCCCGACCCGACGAGCTTGAATCCGAAGGGCTTGATGGATTTGCTGTTTCTCGGTCGTCGCTTTCAAAAATTGCCGCTCGAAGACAAGTACAATCAGGTTCAGTTGATGACGATGAGCGCGGTCGATTTTCTCGACCGTTGGTTTGAGACCGACGTGCTCAAGGCGACGATGTCTGCCTCAGGCATCATCGGCACTTTTCTTGGCGTGCGCTCGCCCGGCACGGCCTACGTGCTGCTGCATCATTACATGGGCGAGATCGACGGCGCGTTTCGCTCATGGGGACTTGCGCGCGGCGGCACGGGCGCAATCTCAAATTCCATCGCCGATGCCGCGCGCGAAGCCAAAGCGGAGATTCGCACCGAAGCGCCGATTGCCCGAATCATCGTCAAACAGGGGCGCGCGCAAGGCGTTGTGCTTGAAAACGGCGAAGAGATTTATGCCGACGTTGTTTCATCAAGCGTCGATCCGCGCCTCACCTTTATCAAGATGGTCGGCGCAGAGCATCTCCCGGAAGATTTTGTCGAAGACATCGCGCGCTACAAGTTTCGCGGCTCGTCCGGCAAAGTAAATCTCGCGCTCGACGCATTGCCTGATTTCAAAGCCCTGCCGGGCGCGGGCGCGCACCTTCGCGGGGCGGTCTCGATTTCGCCGAGCGTCGAATACATGGAGCGCGCCTACGACGATGCGAAGTACGGACGCTTCTCACGTCGTCCATATATCGACATGGTGATTCCCTCTTTGACAGACCCGTCGGTTGCGCCGCCCGGCAAACACGTCGTGTCATGCTTCGTTCAATACGCGCCTTACAACTTGAAAGACGGGACTTGGGACGAGCGGCGCGAGGAGTTTGGCGATACGGTGATCGACACCATCGCCGAGCACGCGCCAAACATCAAAGACATTATTCTTCACCGGCAGGTCTTAACGCCGCTCGACATCGAGCGTACGTTCGGACTGACGGAAGGCAACATCTTTCAGGGCGAACTCACGCTCGAACAACTCTTTTTCCTCCGGCCCGCGCCCGGCTGGGCGCAATACCGCACGCCCGTCAAAGGTCTCTACATGTGCGGCTCGGCGACGCATCCGGGCGGCGGCATCATGGGCGCTTCGGGTAGAAACGGCGCGTTGAAGATTCTGGGCGATTGGAAACGCAGAAAAATCTAAGACTGAATTAACATGGATGGGCAGGATGAAAACAAATGATGAATTAGGAATGATAAGTGATGAATGAAAAACAGATTCTCTTTTATTCATCATTCATCACTCCGCATTCATCATTTCTTTCCTTATCCTGTCAATCCTGTCCATCCATGTTAATAAAATTCGTGGCTCGACTCTCAACTTCATAGTCACAACATTGATGACAAAAGCGCGAGACATAGTAATCATCGGCGGCGGGCACAACGGGCTTGTGGCGGCCTGTTATCTGGCGCGCGCCGGTTGGAAGACGTTGGTGATTGAGCGGCGCGGTGTGTTGGGCGGGGCAGCAGTAACAGAAGAGTTTCATCCGGGCTTTCGCTGCTCGACTTTGGCGCATGCGACGGGGCCGTTTCTGCAACAGGTGGCCGATGATCTGAATTTGAGAAGTCACGGGTTTGTGGCAACGAGCCCGGGCGTGCGTCTGTTTGCGCCCGCGCCTGATGGAAGGTCTTTGACAATTTATGACGACGCGCGTCGGACAAGCGAAGAGTTGAAAAAGTTGTCGGAGAAGGATGCAGGGAAGTACGTAGAGTTTTGCGAGAGCTTTGAGCGCATCGGGCGCGTGCTTGCGCCGTTGTTGCTGACAACTCCGCCGTCAATCGAAGGGCCGACAGGCGGCGACGTGTGGGCCTTGGGCAAGGTCGGGAAAAATTTTCGCGGGCTTGGCAAACGGGACGCTTACAGGCTTCTGCGTTGGGGGCCGATGGCTGTCGCAGACCTCGCAGCCGAATGGTTCGAGACCGAGCTTTTACGAGCGGCTGTCGCGGCGCGCGGAATCTACGGCGCGTTTGCAGGGCCCTGGTCGGCGGGGACGAGTCTGGGGTTGTTGATGCAGGCGGCGCTGGGCGGCCATGCAGTTCCGCCCGCATCGTTTATCGGCGGTGGAATGGGAGCGCTCTCGCGCGCGCTTGTGCGTGCGGCGCGTGCGGCTGGCGTAGAGCTACGAACGAATGCAGCGGTCGAGCAAATCTTAATCAAAGAGGGGCGCGCAGCAGGAGTTGTACTCGCGGGCGGCGAAGAGGTCGGCGGTGGAAGGTC
>CBDUCU010000383.1:0-4380 GCA_965365725.1 uncultured bacterium
CGCCGGCAATAGCCATCTACACGCAGCTTAACCCTGCGTCGATCATTCAAGCGGGCGTTTTGACCGTCGGTATCTTCGGCGGGCTGACGGCCTACGTCTTCATCTCGAAGAAGGATTTTAGCTTTATGCGCGGGATGCTGATGACGGGTTTGATCGTCGTCTTTCTCGCGGCGATACTGAATCTGTTTATCGCCGGCTCGAGCGCGTTTGCCTTTGGCATTTCGTGCGCGGCGCTTCTGCTCTTCTCCGGCTTCGTACTCTACGACACGTCGAACATCATCCGTCGTTACCCGACGAATGAGTATGTTGCCGGCGCGCTCTCGCTCTATCTCGACGCATTCAACATCTTCCTCGCGCTCCTGCGCATACTAAACGCGGGCCGTCGCTAAGTTCGGACGTTGACACTTCAACAGGGCGTTGATTATATTTCTCGCACGTTGATGAATAAGGAAAGCCGCTAACGCAATGCAGACCACCTGCTACTGTTTCCACAAATGGATGTGTTGTTTCTCCTTGTGTGAGAGGCGCGGGTTGCAGCGTGCAGGCTTGAGAGATCAGAGTTAAACGCCGCAAAAGAGTTTTCTAAAAACAGCCGCGACTCTAAGAGCAAAGAGAGTCGCGGCTCTTTTTTTACGGTCGTTTTGAGAAGGCTGAGCGCTTAGAAGAATTCAGCCCGGCAAATTTGTCTATGTCTCAAGGTTTATTGGAACAGCCTGCACAGAGCAACAGCCGCAGCCTTCTGTCGAGCATCGGCAGAACGCCGCTCATCCGTCTGCAGCGCGTGAGAGATGATTTGCCCGCTCAGGTAGAAGTTTTCGTCAAGGCGGAGCATCTAAATCCGGGAGGCTCGGTCAAAGACCGTGCGGCGCTGTCGATGATTCTCGATGGCGAACGGACGGGGAGGCTCAGACCGGGTAAGACGATTCTCGACGCGACGAGCGGCAACACGGGCATCGCCTACGCGATGATCGGCGCGGCCTGCGGCTACGATGTAACGCTCTGCCTACCCCAAAACGCAAGCGCCGAGCGCAGGCGCATCCTCCGCATCTTCGGCGCGGAGATTATCGAGACTGATCCGATGCAGGGAACAGACGGCGCTCAACTCCTAGCCAAAAAGCTGGCCGCCGACGGGCCGGATAAATATTTCTACCCGGACCAATACAACAACGAAGCCAACTGGCGCGCGCACTACGAGGGAACTGCACCTGAGATTTGGGAACAGACCGAAGGGCGAGTTACGCACTTTCTCGCGGGGCTGGGCACTTCCGGCACGTTCATGGGAACAGTGCGGCGGCTGAAAGAATTTAATCCTGAGATTTGCGCCGTCTCGATGCAGCCTGACTCGCCTCTGCATGGACTTGAAGGGATGAAGCATCTAGCGACGGCCTTGCGACCGGGCATCTACGACTCGGCGTTAGCGGATGAGAACGTCGAGGTTGCGACCGAAGACGCGCAGGAGATGACGCGCCGGCTCGTGCGCGAGGAAGGATTGTTTGTCGGCATCAGTTCCGGCGCAAACGTCTTCGCTGCGCTCAGGCTCGCGCGTCGGCTGCCGCCAGGAGCGGTCGTCGTGACAGTTCTCTGCGACGGCGGCGGCAGATACTTGGCCGATAGAATCTGGGACGAATAGATGATCGAGATTGAGCCGAGCCAGCTTGCGGCGATCAAGCAACATGCCGAGCAGGAGTATCCGCATGAATGTTGCGGTCTTCTCATCGGGCGCATTGAAGACGACGGACGCACGCGCGTCGTCGTCGAGACGCTGCCTGTGTCGAACGCTTGGGAAGAAGATGATGAGCGGCGACGGCGGATGACAATCACGCCGAAGGATTACATGCAGGCCGAGCGTCGTTTTAGCGCGCGGGGCTTGGGAGTCGTCGGCAACTACCACTCGCACCCCGATCACCGGGCTGTCCCCTCGCAGTTCGATCTGGAACACCTCGCGCCTTGGACGACCATGTCATACATCGTCGTCTCGGTTAGCAGCACGGGCGCATGCGAGCTGCGCTCATGGGAGTTGAGCGCAGACCGTTCGCACTTTAACGAAGAGGAGATTGTGAAAGGAAGCTAAGTTATGGCAGTGACGATAATCATCCCGACCGCGCTTCGACAGTACACAGGCGGCAATTCCGAGATTCAAGTCGAGGCGCAAACCGCGCGTGAGGCTTTGGAGAATTTAACCGCCCTTCACGGCGAGCTTCGTCAGCATCTCTACAAAGATCAGAACGCCTTGCGCAACTTCGTCAACGTTTACGTCAACGACGAAGACATACGCCACATCGCCGGCCAGGACACGCCCGTTAAGGAGGGCGACACGATTATGATCGTGCCTTCGATTGCCGGAGGCGTGACGGCGGAAGCGGATTTTGCATCTTCGCCGCCCATGCTCACGAATGAAGAGATTGCGCGCTATAGCCGTCATCTCATCATGCCCGAGGTCGGGATGGAGGGTCAGCGCAGGCTCAAGGCGGCGAGCGTATTGATGATCGGGACGGGCGGACTTGGAGCGCCGTTGGGAATGTATCTGGCCGCCGCAGGTGTCGGGCGACTCGGCATTCTGGATTTCGACGTGGTGGACGAATCGAATCTACAGCGTCAGATCATTCACGGCACGCGTGATGTCGGTCGTCCCAAGATCGAATCGGCGCGCGACCGCCTGCACGACATCAACCCGCACATTCAGTTGGACACCTACGAAGCGCGTTTGACGAGCGAGAACGCGCTGCGTCTCTTTCGAGATTACGATGTTATCGTTGATGGCACGGACAACTTCCCGACGCGCTATCTGGTCAACGACGCTTGCGTGCTCACGGGCAAGCCCAACGTTTACGGTTCAATCTTTCGCTTTGAAGGGCAGGCGAGCGTCTTTTGGGCTGAACGCGGAGCATGTTATCGCTGTCTTTACCCGGAGCCTCCGCCGCCTGGTCTCGTTCCTTCGTGCGCCGAAGGCGGCGTGCTCGGCGTGCTGCCCGGCATCGTCGGCGCGATTCAGGCAAACGAGACAATCAAAATCATCCTTGGGGCGGAAGGCGTGTTGATTAACCGTCTGCTTTTGTTCGACGCATGGCGGATGCGCTTCCGCGAGTTGAAGCTGCGCAAAGACCCTGCGTGTCCGGTCTGCGGCGAACGCCCGACCATCACAGAGCTAATCGACTATGAGGAGTTTTGCGGTCTAAGAGCGCCTCAGCAAGAGTCGAAAGAAGCCGAGAGTATGGAAGAGATCACCGCCGTCGAACTCAAAGCGCGACTCGAACGTGGCGACCGTATTCAAATCATCGATGTGCGCGAGCCGCACGAGTATGAGATCGCCCGTCTTGAGAACACAAAACTGATTCCTTTGGCGCAGGTCGTCAGCCGCAGCACAGAGATTGATCCGACCCGCGAAACGGTCGTGCATTGCAAGATGGGCGGTCGCAGCGCCAAGGCCATCCAAGCTTTGAAGAAGGCGGGCTTTACAGGGAGGCTAATCAATCTGAAGGGCGGTATCACTGCCTGGTCTAATGAAGTTGATCCAAGCGTGCCGAAGTATTAGAGCAAATTTCGATTGAGTATGCGGGAAGAGATGATTCACCACAGCAGACACAGGTTTGCTTGAACCATGTCTGCGGTCTCTGCGTTGGTTAAGTCTTTCCGCTCCGCACATTCAATCGAAACTGCTCTAGGACTGCTTAATTCTACGTCGAACGTCATAGAACGTCATTCTGTGAATGCATAGATCGCAGACGCGCTTTTGCTCTACCTCGACGCATTTAACATCTTTCTTGTGTTGCTGCGTATCCTCAACACGATTGGCGGTTAAAAGATTCCCACGCAAAAGAACGCGCACGCTGCAAAGGGCGTGCGCGTTTTCTTTATGCGTTGGCGAGCCTGATTTTTAGAAGTCGAACTTGATCGCCAACTGAAACTGCCGCGAGTTGAGGAAGAGGCGCGGCTGTCCGAAAGCGGCGCTGCCGGTCGGCGGCGTGAGCAGGTTGGTCGTCGTGTTGAGCGTAAACTGATTCGTGTTGACGGCAGCGATGTTGGCGCGGTTGAAGAGGTTGAAGCCTTCGGCGATAAGACGCAGTTGCATGTCTTCGCCGAAGCGGAAGGCGCGCGTCAGTCTCATGTCGAAGACGTAGGTGCTGGGCGTGCGAAACTGGTTGCGGCGCGTGCCCGGCACGCGGTCGCTGCGCGAGTTGCCGTCGCGGTTTACGTCCGAGCCAATCTGCGCCGAATAGGGGAAGCCCGATTGAAGCTGCGCGATGCCGGAGATTGTCCAATCGCTCAGAAGCCCGCGCAGGATGGCGCTTTCGGAATCGTAGCGGCCAAAAGTATAGACGGGGCTGAAGACAAAGCGGTGCGGGAGGTCTGTGTCTCCGCGCCCGTAGTCGGCGCGCACGG
>CBDUCU010000384.1:0-4379 GCA_965365725.1 uncultured bacterium
ATTGAAAGCGAAAAAAATCATCGTCCGCGTCGGCTTCAGATTGTGGCGCGAGCATCCCGCCCGCCGCATGCGAAGCTTCAAGGCCGGGCTCGCCCGCTTCAATCACGACGACGCGCGCGCCCCGCCGCAAAAGCTCGCGCGCGACGGCAAGCCCGATCACGCCTGCG
Source organism: uncultured bacterium (assembly GCA_965365725.1). GTDB lineage: Bacteria > Acidobacteriota > Blastocatellia > Pyrinomonadales > Pyrinomonadaceae > DASQDT01. The sequence continues at coordinate 168 of CBDUCU010000384.1, forward strand.
CCGACAACGACCACGTCCACGCCCTTCTTTGAATCTCCGGCTGTTCTCATCGATGTAAAGTGCTGGTATGATACGGCAAAGTCAGAAGTCAGAATGAAGCATCCGCCTCAGAGTGTGCGCCTTAGTCTGCCCTTAGGTTTTTGCTTCTAACTTCTAAATTCTGACTTCTGACTTCTAAATTCTGACACCTGAATTCTTTAAAATTATGCCACATACTATCACACTGATTCCGGGCGACGGCATCGGCCCCGAAGTCTCTTCGGCGGTCGTGCGAATCATCGAGGCTTCGGGCGCAAAAGTGCAATGGGAGACGCATTACGCGGGCGCGCAGGCGCTTGAAAAATTCGGCTCGACCTTGCCCGAAGAGCTGCTCGAATCAATCAAACGAAACAAGGTCGCGCTGAAGGGGCCGATTACAACGCCCGTCGGCAAGGGCTTTACTTCGGTCAACGTCGGACTGCGTAAGACGCTCGATCTATATGCGAATTTGCGACCCGTTCGTGCGCTGCCAAACGTGCCCTGTCGTTATCCTGAGCTTGATTTGGTCGTCGTGCGTGAGAATACGGAAAGCCTCTACGCGGGGCTTGAGCACGTCGTTGTGCCGGGCGTGGTCGAGAGCCTGAAGATCATCACCGAGAAGGCTTCGACGCGGATTGCGCGCTTCGCCTTTGAATATGCAAAACAAGAGAACCGCAAAAAGATAACGGCCGTTCACAAGGCCAACATCATGAAGCTTTCGGACGGACTTTTTCTCGAATGCTTCCGCAATGTCTCGGCGGATTATCCGAACACCGTGGCCGACGACAAGATCGTTGACAACGCCTGCATGCAGCTCGTCATGCGGCCCGAACAGTTTGACATCATGCTTCTGGAGAACCTCTACGGCGACATCGTCTCTGATTTGTGCGCGGGGCTGATCGGCGGCTTAGGGCTTGTGCCCGGCGCAAACATCGGCGAGCTTGGCGCGGTCTTCGAGGCTGTTCACGGCTCGGCGCCCGACATCGCCGGACAAGGCATCGCCAACCCGACGGCGCTTCTTCAATCCGGCATCCTCATGCTCCGCTACATCGGCGAGCGCGAGGCCGCCGAGCGAGTCGAAACCGCCATGCTCAAGGTCTTCCGCGAAGGCCGCGTTCGCACGCGCGACATCGGCGGCACATCGAGCACATCTGAATTCGCCGACGCGATCATCTCGACGATGGTCTGAAGCGTTAATGTATCGCTGTCGGCGCGACCGTCTCGCCGCGCAATCAATTTTGGTGTGAAATAAGAACTAACGCCTTCATTCAACTCTTGAATGAAGGCGTTAGTTCTTATTTGTACTCGCGTGTTCCTGTCGGCTAATGCGCCGTGCGCTTTCAAACCTCTGTCTGATGTTAATTGTTGATGATTACGCCGTCGTTCTGCAATCCCGTATAGGTGTCTGGCGTGAGCAGGCCGAGCCAGGGGTCGGAGTCGGGCGTGAGAAAAAGCTCGGCATAGACGCGACGGTTGAGCTTTTCCAAGTCCAATTGTCCCGCGCCGTCGCGCAGCCAACGCAAAAGCACCGGGCGCAGAAGATATTGATTGCGCACGGTGTCGAGCGCCATACGCTGCTCGAAATTGCGCACGACGCGCGCGAGCCGGTTTGACTCGGTTGCAGATTGCTTTTTGTCGCTTGCGCTTGCGCCGGTGTAAGGGTTGTGACGGATGAGAAGCCGCGTGCTTGCAGCATCGAGCCGTACGTCGTCGAGATGCAGCGCGGCGAGACGCGTCCACGTTGCCTCGTCAGCCATACGACCGAGCGCGGCTGGATTAAAGTTGTAATAGATCGAGCGGACGGTTCGCATCTCTGTCGCCATCTTCGTGATGGCAAGCGGCGCGGCTACTAACGCGGTAGGCTGCGAGCCGTTTGTCGGCAGCGCAGGCCGACTATTGCTGATCACTTCTTCGGGCAGCGCGATGCCGGCACGCTCGGCATCCGAGCGAAGCGCACCGATCAGTGCGAGCGCCTGCGAGTTATAGAACATGGAGAGCATTTGCGCGCGGCCCGCTCCGCCGGTGCGCGCGGCGGTGCGAGCGCCTTCTTCGGCACGTCGAAGCTCTTTGAGAAAAGCTTGCGGCCCGTAGAGTCCGGGCAGCGCATCGACGGGCCAGCCCTCTGCGTCGAGAACATAATGGATGCTGTTGCCCGTGACGGTGCGTTCAAGTTTGCGCCCGTCGCCAAAGTCGATGGTCACGCGCGGCGCGGGTCTGACCGTCTGCCAGTGGAGGATAAAGTGCTCGCGCAGATAATCCGCAACGGACGAGTTTGAGTAGAGAACGGTGCGAAAGAAGCGGCTGTTGGCGCACGAATATTCTTCGCTCAATTTGCCGAGCAAACGCAAGCTGAGAATCGGCTTGCCCGTCGCACGCGCTGCGCGCTTGGCCTCTTCAAAGTCCGTGTACCAGTAGAGCCTTGAGGCGAAGCTGTCGCGCTGCGCAGCGACTGAGTCTAAAGCCTCAGCAATCCTCATCCATCCGGCATCACTGGCCGCGTCCGCCGACGGCACACGCAGCTGACGTTTGATCTCATCAGCATAAGTCTCAAACAAAACGTCGAGACCTTCCTGACCCCGCGCGCGCAGGGCGGCACGTGCCGCGACGCGCGCCTCTGTATTTTCCGAGACGACTCCGCGCGTCAGCTCATTCAAACTCTCTCCCGCGCGCGCACTCTTTGCGAAACACGCGACGACGATAAAGAACAAAGCGGCTGAGACAAAGCGTTGTGTGCGCATACAAAACCTCTCAGATTGTGTCGGACGGAAATTATCGAATCGACGGAAGCCTCAAGGCAATGAAACTCCCGCGCGCGAATTTTTTGCGAGGCAATCGACAAGTCTGATGCGCGTTTGAACCCTTCAGGTTTACCCGTTTGTCGCCCCGGCGGAATTTATCGTTGCATCTGTGTCGCCGGCGACGACGACAGTGAGGCGGTCGGGATGGAAGTATTTACGGATGGCGGCGTTTGCGTCTTCAACTGTGACGCGCTGGATGTGTTCGGGGTAGCGGTCGAGATGATCCGCGCCGAGCCGGTAAAACTCTGCGTCCCAGAGCGCTTCGGCAAGTCCGGCGTTTGTCGAAAGCGAGACTTTGAAAGAGCCAATGGCCGAAGACTTCTCGTCGGCAAGCTCCTCTTCACGAATGCCGTTCTCCACATAGTCTCGCAGGACTCGCAAGGTGGATTCAATCGCACGCTCGACGTTTGACGGGTTGACCGAGACGGAGATGTACCAGGGCCCGGCAGCGAGAGAGGGCGCGCGGAAGCGCGAGCCGATGCCGTAGGTCAAGCCTTCCGCGTCGCGCACCTGTAACCCCAAACGCGATGAGAGAGTGGATTCGCCGAGCGCGCTGTTGGCAATCGTAGCCGCATAATAATCTGAAGCATCGCGTCTGAGCGGCGCGGCAGAGCCGATCAAAACGTCAACATTGGCCTTCTCTTTAAGAAGAACTGTTTCGCGCGTCAAGCCTTCTTTTATCTGCGCGTCGGCGACGTTGATTTCGACGCTTTCCGGCCCGTTAAATTCCTCAAAGGCTTGATTAAATTGTTGCCCGACTACGTCTGATTTTACATCGCCGACGACTGTCAGCGTGAGAGAGCGTCCGCCGTAGCGCGCAGCGTAAAACGCGCGCACGTCTTCGACCGTCACCGAGCGGATGCTTTCAATGAGTAATGCGCCCGCAGGTAGATGAAAAGGATTTTCGGGCGCGTAGATAAGCTGCGTAAAGCGCTCGTAAGCGCGTTGACGCGTATTGGATTGTTGCTCCTGTATATGCGCGACGGTTTGCTGCTTCAGTTTCTCAAGCTCGTCCGAAGGAAACGAAGGCTCGCGCAGCATCTCGGCGAGCGTGCGCAGCAGAAGCGGAAAATCTTCTGCGAGCGAGCGGCCCGAAATATTGACGGCAAAAGGGTCTGTCGAAAAATCGAGCTGTGCGCCGACGCTTTCCAGATCACCCGCGAGCTGCAGTTTGCTACGGCGGTGCGTTCCGCGCTCAAGCATCTCAGCCGTCAGGCGTGCGAGACCGGGCTTTTGACGCGGCTCAAAAAAAGTGCCCGCGCGCAGGCTGCCGCGAATCGAGACGGTAGGTGTAGCTCGGTTTTCAAGCACGATGAGCGTTGCGCCCGCCTCAAGCTGCCTTCGCACAACGCGCGAGGCAAAGCTTTCACGATCAGCCGAGAGCGGCGCGGCGGCC
>CBDUCU010000385.1:0-4371 GCA_965365725.1 uncultured bacterium
GCATGCCGCATCGCGTCTGCCCGAAATGCGGGCATTACAAGGGGCGCGAAGTCGTAAAAATCGAGCAGGAAGTCTAAGGGCCGAAACACGTCGGGGCGGCGCGCGTGGCTCGCACGGCGCGCGCTTTTTAGATGAAGCACGGACGACAACTGACCGGCAAAGTCGTTGTGGACGCGATGGGCAGCGACCACGCCCCGCACCCTGAGATCGATGGGGCGATTGCAGCCGCGCGCGATTTTCGTCTCGGCGTGATTTTAGTAGGACAACCAGACAAGGTCTTGCCAGAGCTTCGTCGCTGCGGATGGCGCAAACAGGGCGACCGCAGTATAGAGTTTGTCGAGGCTGAAGAGGTCGTCGGGATGGACGACCCCGTAGCTACTTCCGTCCGTCGCAAGAAGAAAAGCTCTTTGAGAATCGGCGCGCGTCTGGTCGCTGACGGTCATGCCGATGGATTTGTCTCGGCGGGCAACACTGGCGCGGCGATGGCGACGGCCAAGATGGTCATCGGCACGCTCCCCGGCGTTGATCGTCCGGCTCTGGCGGCTCTGATGCCGACAAAATCGGGTAAGCCGACGCTTATTCTCGACGTAGGCGCAAACAGCGATTGCAAGCCACATCAGATGGCGCAGTTTGCCGTGATGGGCGATGCATATTCGCGCGCAGTTTTAGGCACGCAGCGGCCGTCTGTGGGGCTGATGAGCATCGGCGAGGAAGAGGCAAAGGGAAGCCTTTTAACGAAAGAAGCGTTCCCCCTGTTGCGCGATTTGACGAGTCTTAATTTTGTCGGCAACGTCGAAGGGCGCGATGTGTTTACGGGCCAAGTTGATGTCATCGTGACCGACGGCTTTACCGGAAACGTGATGCTCAAGCTGTCGGAAGGCTTGCAGGATGCGGTGCTCTCTTTGATTCGACGCGAGCTGAGCGCATCTACGATTACAAAGGCCGGCGCAGTGCTTGCGCGCCCAGCTTTTCAGAATCTTAAAAAACGACTTGACTATGCAGAGTATGGCGGCGCGCCGCTGCTCGGCGTGAGAAATATCGTCGTCATCGGTCATGGCAGCTCGAACGCACGCGCAATCCGCAACGCCATCCGAAACGTCAAAGAGTTCTCCGAGCACGGCGCAAGCGAGCGTATCGAGCGCGGCATTGCGGAGACGAGCGCGCGCGAGTTTAAGACTTTGCAAGCGGTAGCGGAATAGGACGGTCCAGGTGAGAAGGGTTTAAGTCGATGGCAGAAACCAGATGCGGAATTCTCGGCACGGGACGCGCTTACCCTGAGGGTGTGCTGACAAACGCCGAGCTTGAAAAAATGGTTGAGACCTCTGACGAGTGGATCACCTCGCGCACAGGCATCAAGCAGCGTCACAAGGCGGCTGAGGGCGAATACACTTCGATGTTTGCCGTACGCGCAGCACGTCAAGCCGTCGAACGCGCACGCATCGACCCCATCGACATCGACCTCGTTGTTTGCGCAACCGTTACGCCCGATCAGATTCTTCCGTCAACGGGCTGCATCATCCAAACCGAACTCGGTTGCCATAAAGCGGCGGCGTTCGATTTGGCCGCCGCCTGCTCTGGTTTTCTCTACGGGCTAACGCTTGCCAATCAGATGGTGCGCTCCGGCCAGTCTCGTTACTCGCTTGTTATCGGTGCAGAAATCCTGACGCGCTACGTTGATTACACGGATCGTCAAACCTGCGTTATCTTCGGCGACGGCGCGGGCGCAGCCGTGCTCGGCCCCGTCGAAGGCGAACGCGGCATTCTCGCCACGCGGATTCGCTCCGACGGACGTTATACCGAACAGCTCTTTTCACCGGGCGGCGGCACGCGCATCCCGCCGACTGCCGAGACGTTGGCCTCCGGCTTACATTTCTACAAGATGCGTGGCAATGAACTGTTTAAGGTTGCCGTCCGCTCGATGGCCGATGTGTCGCGCGAAGTTTTGGATGATGCGGGCTTTAAAGCCGACGACGTAAAACTCTTTATCCCGCATCAAGCAAATCAGCGCATCACCGATGCGGTCGCCAAAAACCTGAATGTTGACGAATCAATCGTCTATTCAAACATTGCGATGCATGGCAACACGTCGTCGGCTTCGATTCCCATCGCGCTCGATGAATGCATCGAGATGGGCAAGATCAAAGAAGGCGACCTTGTGCTGCTTGCCTCGTTCGGCGGCGGAGTCACCTGGGGCGCGGTGTTGATGAGGTGGTAAAAAATCTGTCCGTTGTCAGTGGTCAGTTGTCCGTTATCACGGGTGGGACGACTCGCTGCTTTCAATCAAATAATTCAGGACGCAAGACGGAAACAACGGACAACTGATTACCGACGATGTCTTTAGCTTACATTTTTCCGGGACAGGGTTCGCAATACGCGGGGATGGGACGCGAACTGGTGGAGCGTTTTCCGGCGGCGCGGACGGTCTTTGAAGAGGCTGATGCGGCGCTTGGGTTTGCGCTTTCAAAGCTCTGTTTTGAGGGGCCCGAAAGCGAACTGCAATTGACGCAGAACACGCAACCGGCGATTCTCGCGACTTCGATTGCGGCGTTGCGCGCGATGGAATCGGAAGGATTTCCGAAGCCTGATTTTGTCGCAGGCCACAGTCTCGGCGAATACTCGGCGCTGGTCGCCGCCGGTGCGATGACTTTGACGACGGCTGTCCGAATCGTGCGTTTGCGCGGAGAGTTTATGCAGGAGGCCGTGCCCGTCGGCGCGGGCGCGATGGCGGCGATTCTCGGCGCGGATTTGCAGACGGTCGAAGAGGCTTGCGCGGAAGCGCGCGGGTCGGGCGTGTGCAGTCCGGCCAATATCAACTCGCCGGGACAAATCGTAATTGCGGGCGAGACGGAAGCGGTGGATCGCGCGGTTGATATGTTAAAGTCGCGCGGTGCGAAACGTGCTATTAAGCTAAACGTGAGCGCGCCCTTTCATTGTGCGTTGATGAATCGTGCGCAAGAGCGACTCGATGTTGAGCTTGGTAAAATCGAGTTTTCAAATCTCGGAATGCCGCTCATCTCAAACGTCGATGCCGCGCCTGTCCGCAACGGCGCAGAGGCGCGCGAGAAGCTGGTTAGACAGGTCTCGCAGCCCGTGCGCTGGCAGGAATCAATTGAGCGGCTCGCGGGCGAATGCGGCGTAAAGACGTTTATTGAAGTGGGACCGGGAAAAGTTTTATCGGGGCTTGTCAAAAAGATTGCGCCCGGGTCGGTTTGTCTCAATATTGAAGACACGGCGAGCCTCGATACGGCGCGTGCGGCGCTCAGGGCTGAAAAAGCGGAGAGCGAGCGCGCGGTTATCGGAGAGTAAGTTTTTGCCGCAAAGATTTGCGGGGGTCTTAAAAGTTTTACCAACCTAATTCTGACAGAGGAGCTGTTGTAATGCCCGATCAAGAGATTGAGAATAAGGTGAAGCAGATCATTGTTGACGAGCTTGGCGTTGACGAAAACGAAGTCACGCCGAATGCGCGCTTCATCGACGACCTCGGCGCTGATTCGCTCGATACGGTCGAGCTGGTCATGCGCTTCGAGGAAGAGTTCGGGATTGAAATTCCGGACGAAGACGCTGAAAAGATTCAGAGCGTTCGCGACGCTTACAACTACATCGATCAGCATAAGAATAAGCAGTAATAGTCGTAAGGCCGCCAAGCGTTTGTGCAGCCGACGACTGGAATGGGCCAACCCGCACCACGCTTTAGCAAAGCGCGGCCTTGCGCACGTCCATTGCATACGGGGTTGCGCGTCTTCTGCACGTCGCCGGCTTCTGATAAAAGCCGGCAGCGCGTCTTAAGAACAAGAAGAGAGGAACAGAAGTTTTGAAACGGCGCGTAGTTGTGACTGGGCTGGGACTCGTCACGCCGGTCGGCCACACGGTCGGAGCGACGTGGGACGCTCTGATGCGCGGGCAGAGCGGCGTTGATTTCATCAAGAAGTTTGACACCGAGAAGTTCTCGGTCAAGATCGCCGCTGAGGTCAAAGACTTCGACCCGCTTAAATACGTCGAAAAGAAGGAGGCTCGCAAGATGGGGGCCTTCATTCATTATGCCATCGCCGCTTCGGACGAGGCTCTTATCGACAGCGGACTGGTTAAAGCGCGCGGCGAGCGCTTGGCCGACGAGATTGGCGACCGCGTCGGCACCTACATCAGTAGCGGCATCGGGGATTTCTGGGCCATCGAGCGCGAGCACGAAAAGCTCCTCAACGATGGGCCGAGTCGCGTCTCGCCCTTCTTTATTCCTTCGGCCATCGTCAACCTCGCCGCCGGTCAGGTCTCGATTCGCTTCGGTGCGCGAGGCTACATCTCTGCCACCGCCACTGCATGCTCCGCAGGCGCGCATGCCATCGTCGTCGATCAGGGACCGGCGGCGTTCATCGT
>CBDUCU010000386.1:0-4354 GCA_965365725.1 uncultured bacterium
TCTGCCGGAAAGATTCCAGGCATTTTCGACGTCGTTGATGAGCGCGATACGCGCCGAAGGGTCTTCGCCGCCCGAACAGTCCATCACAAACAGACGCTTCGAGATGCCGATTTGCGGCGCGGCCAGCCCAACGCCGCGCGCCGCATACATCGTCTGAAACATATCTTCGACAAGCTTTTTGAGCTTGTCGTCAAACTCCGTAACGGGGTCGCCCGGTCTTTCAAGAACAGGGTCGCCGTATTTTACGATCTCCAAAATCGCCATCTTACAATTCCTTAAAACCGTTCAAATCAGAGGCTGAAATTCTTAGCTTTTTAGCTCGAATTTCGATGCATATTTTACGCGAAAAGGTGCTTTGAGGCCACCGAAGTAAATGCAAACGTCAGCGCGAGCGTGATTTGCCAAACTGCGGCGCACGTTTCTGCAAAAAGGCCGTTACACCTTCGGCAAAATCCGGCGACGCGAAACATTCCGCCTGCGCTTCGGCCTCGTAATCGAGCGCGGCTGACAATTCCTCTTGCTCCTGACGGCTAAGCGCACCTTTGATGCGTGCGAGTGCAGGACGGGGCGCGCGTGCAAGAGAAGCGACCATCTCATCAACCGTCTGATCAAGGTCGGTAGCGCTGACGACTCGATTGACGATCCCGAGTTGCAGAGCCTCTTGCGCGCTAAGCGTCGCGCCGCTCGCCATCAACTCGAAAGCCTTCGCGCGTCCAACCGTCCGCGCGAGAAAAAAGGTGCTTCCGCCGTCAGGCATCAACCCCACGCGCACAAAGCTCTGGCTAAAGGTTGCCGCCTCAGATGCCACGCGCACATCTGATGCCAGCGCATAACTAAAACCGATGCCGACGGTCGTCCCGTTAATTGCCGCAACGATTGGCTTCCCCAAAGCGCGCATCTGCAAGATGGGCGGGTTAATCAATTCGCGCACCTTCGCGGCCACATCCATCTGCGCAAGCTCGTCCATGCCGATTGATGTCAGATCAAGCCCCGCGCAAAACGAATCTCCTGCGCCCGTCAAAACAATGACGCGCGTCTCGTCGTCGGCCGATTGCTTGATCGCCTCGCCAAAGGCCGCAAACATTTCGAGATCGACGGCGTTGCGTCGCTCAGGCCGGTTAAAGACGATGCGCTTGATGCCCTGTTCGAGTGTGACCAATAGTTTCATAAATTTTGTCCGGTTGTTTCGCGCCAATTATCCGATGTTCTCGCAAACGCGTCTCGAATGTTTTATACCAGGCGGGAGGCCGCCAGATACAAAACAACGGACAACGGGCTACTGACTGCTGGCCGCTTTTTCCTTACCCATCTGCGGCAGCATGATAACGACGTAGCGTACCTTCTGTCCGCGCCTGTAGCGCGTCCATAGCGCAGCGCAACGACGTGGAAAAACGTCTGCATCCTCTTGGCGCGCAAGACTGCGGACAAGGCGGCTGATGTCGTAACGAAAGACGCTGACGACGAGCCTGCGACGCGGATCGGCGGCCCGCAGCCGTGCTCTTTCATATCGCAACAAATCGAGTATCCAACGCCGCTCGCGCTCTTGCTTCAAAGCTTTTCCGAGATGGAGATTGAAGGCCAGCGCGTCTTCCATGATTCTTTTTACGCCGCCCGGCAGATGCGTCTCTGAAAATTTTCTCAGCTCAAAGGTAAAGCGATCTCCAAGCGCGCGAAATGTCAGAGGCATCAGCTTGCCGAGCTGCGCATACCACTTTTTGTGAAGATAAGAGGCAAAGGTGTTGAGACCGCGCGGGGAAATTTCCGCCAGCCGACGCGTCTCCTCAGCGCTAAAGCCGAGTTCACGCCCTACGCCCTGCGGGTCTTTAAAGAAACTTTCCCGCAACTGCGCGTCGGCAAGCAGACGTGCCAGAGCCTTCTGCATCTCCGATGATTCCATCGACCCTGCGGTCTCTACTCAGCGGTTGCCGGTCTGTGAAAAAAACGTCTCAATGAGCATATCAGAAATGTGTCAGAATGGGCGCAGCTCAAATACCCGATTCTGCAAATGCCGTGCGACCCGGCAAAAACTTGTGGATGGAGCCAGAGTTGTGGCAGAGTGAGTTCCTGCCGCAGGCCTGTCTCTGGAGTTTTCATCTTGCCTCAGAAAAATCGCATCAAGCAGAACGCGATTCCGACGCGCCTCGACGCGTCCGCGCGTTTGGCAATCAGACGCGTTTTGTGCGCGTCTGGATTTAGCCTCGTACTTTTTGCTTTCGCGCCGTCCACCTTTGCACAGGAGCAGCCAAAACCCGTCGCTCCCGCGCAGACTTCTGCTGCGCCGCCCGCCGGAGAAGTGATCGACGATGAAGACGTTCTGCGCATCGACTCAAACCTCGTCAGCATTCCCGCCATCGTCACCGAGAGCAATGGTCGCGCCGTCCCCGACCTCAAGCTTGAAGACTTTGACCTGCGCATCGACGGTCAATCAAAACCGATCGGCGAACTAAACCGTGCCGACGTGCCCGTCTTGCTCGCCGTTCTTTTCGACAACAGTTCAAGCCTCTCGCAAGCGCGCGAGTTTGAGAAACAGGCCGCGACGCGCTTTTTTCAACGCATCGTTCGCCCCATCGACCGCGCCGCAATCTATTCCGTCTCGACCGTCCCTGTGCTTTCGCGCCCATTGACAAACAACGTCCCCGTTCTTTTGCGCACCATCGAGTCTTTCGCCGAGCCCGAAGGCGCGACCGCGCTCTTTGACACTATCGCCGTCGCTTCAGATTATCTGCGTCCGAACGAAGGGCGCAAAGTAATCGTCATTGTCTCGGACGGCAACGACACGATCAGCGATGCGACCTTCGATCAGGCTCTGCAACGCGCGCTCAAGGCCGGTTGCCAGATTTATGTCGTCGGCACGGGCGACATCGAGCACCCGAATTTGACCGACACCATCGCGCGCAAACGTCTTCAGGTCTTTGCCGCGCAGACAGGCGGCGCGCTTTACGTGCCGCGCGCCGTCGAGGATTTGGACGCAGCCTTCGAGCAGATTTTCAAAGACATTTCACAACAGTATGTTTTGACTTACTACCCGACCGATGATCCGGCGGATGGACGCTTTCGCTCAATCGAGGTGCGCGTCAAGACGCGGCCCACGCTTCGCGTTCGCGCGCGCGAAGGTTATTACGCATCTGTCGGGCAAGCTCGCGTCAGACCTCGCCGGGCCAACGGCGCAGGTGAAATGGCCCGCAATGGTAAGAAAGACAACGGCCACACAACAAACAATCAAGCGGCGAGCCTCGACCCGCTCTATACGCAAACGCTTTCTGCTGGAAACACAGCGCGCGACAACGCTGACACTTCCTCAGTCTCGTTCAAAACCAAAAAAGCGGCGACCGCAAACACGACTACAAAGGCGCGCGGCCCGCAGGAATTTGCCGAGCCGAATGCGACGGAGATGCGCACGCCCATCAACATTTCGGTCGGGTCAGACACTTCTTCAAACAATTCTAACGACGCGGTCGATGCGAGGACGATTCGCAAGCCCGTCACTTTATCGACGACAAACGCGCAAACTGAGACCAGCTTAAAACAATCGACATCCACACTCGAAGCCGCACCCGAGCCAGCGCCCGCCCGATCCTTTGACGAAACGGCAACCGAGACTCGACCCAATGAGGCAGAGTCAACAGAATCTTCATCAAAAACCTCTGAGCGTGTACCCGTTTCAAGCGGCGTGCTCAACGGTCAAGCCAAAACGCTGCCGACTCCACTTTATCCGAATGCGGCAAAACTCGCCGGAGTCAAAGGCAAAGTTATGGTCGAAGTGGAAATCAACGAAGAGGGCGAGGTCGTCGCGGCAAAGGCCGCGTCCGGCCCGGCGCTTCTGCAACAAGCCGCCGTCCTTGCCGCGCGACAGGCGCGCTTCTCACCGACCTATCTTTCAGGCCAGCCCGTCAGAATCAAGGGCGTAATCATCTATTCGTTTCTGTGATGATTAGCTCTCCGCTCACAGCTTCCTAAAAAATCCTGAGGTCGCGCGCAAGCGTCTGCGCAAGCTTTTCGAGAAATTCGTCGCGTTCTATTTCGCGCGCGCCGAGCGTTTGCAGGTGCGGCGTTAAGACTTGAATGTCGAGCCAGTCAAGACCGCGCCGTTTGAGATGCTCGACGAGGTGAAGCAGCGCGAGCTTCGACGCGTTCGGTCGCGTGTAGAACATGCTCTCGCCTGCAAACGCTCCGCCCGCATCAACTCCGTAGAGACCGCCGACCAATTCTTCCCCGTCCCAAGCCTCGATGCTGTGCGCATGTCCGCGCCGGTGCAGTTCGCAATAGGCTTCGATCATCTGCGGCGTGATCCACGTCCCTGTTTCGTGCGCGCGCGCGATCTGTGAGCATGCTCTGATAACGGCGCGAAAATTTT
>CBDUCU010000387.1:0-4342 GCA_965365725.1 uncultured bacterium
CGCATGCTCGCCCGCGACGTTTCAATCTACGGCGCTCTTATCCACGAACAGTTCGCGCGCGACATCGACATGCGCGACGAACTGCACACCTTTGCGGCAAGGTATAGGAAATAGCGATTAGCGATTAGCCGTTAGCTGTTGCCGCCAACCCAGCTCGAAGCCCGACCGCTTAGTTTCACGCTTGGCGACCGTCGCCAGCTAACAGCTAAAAGCTAATCGCTAACAGCTTTTATATGCACGACGTAATCATCATTGGCGCCGGCCCGGCAGGACTCTCCGCCGCGATGTGGTGCGACGAGCTGGGTTTGGACGCGCTCGTTATCGAGCAGGAGGCGGAGATCGGCGGGCAGCTTTTGCGCGTCTATAACCCGATAAAAAATCATCTGGGCATCGAGGCCGAAGACGGGCGAGAGCTGCGCGATATGTTTGCGGCGCAGGTGGGCGATAGGGGATTCGATCTGTGGACGAACGTCGAGGTTGAGAGCGTCGATCTGCGTGCAAAGCGCGTGCGATTGAAAAGCGGTGAAGAGTTGCACGCGATTGCGCTCATCGTTGCGACGGGCGTGCGGCGCAAATCTTTGAACGTGCCGGGCGAACGCGAGCTTGCGGGACGCGGCGTGATTGAGTCGGGCGCGCGCGACCGCGATTTGGTTGCGGGTCGCGACGTGCTGGTAGTCGGCGGCGGCGATGCGGCGGCGGAAAATGCTCTGCTGCTTGCAGAAGTTTGCCCGACGGTGACGCTTGTGCATCGCGGAAAAAAACTCTCGGCGCGCAACGAATTTGTCGAGCGCCTTCGCGGCGAGCATTGCATCACGGTCTTTACCGAAGCGACGCTTCAACGAATCATCGGTGCCGAGCAGGTCGAGGCCGTTGAAATTTTTCGCGCGGGCGCAATCAAGCCTTTTCAGATGGCGGTGGGCGGCGTGCTGATACGCATCGGCGTTGAGCCGAACACAGAGCTTTTTAAGGACCAAATCGAACTGGACGCGCGCGGCTATTTTGTTGTCGATGCAAGACAAGAGACAAGCGTGGCGAACGTCTTTGCGGTCGGCGATGCGTCGAACCCGCTTGCGCCGACGGTGAGCGGCGCTGTGGGTGCGGGCGCAACCGCCGCCAAGGTCGTCGCCTCGCGTCTCAACGGTGCGTAACGCTCTGTTTGCGTCGCGATCTGCGGTCTGATAGCTTCCGCCTAATTTGAAAGGACACGGGAAGTTTTGCGATATAAGACGATCACTCCGTCAGAATTCAACGAGCGCACAAGTCGCGGCGACGATCTGCTGCTCATCGACGTGCGCGAGCCGGAAGAGTTAGAGCTGGCGCGCGTTGAATGTGCACAGCTTTTTCCAATGAGCAGGTTTCGTGAATGGGCGGACGCGCTCGACGCTTCGCGCGAGATCGTCGTGATGTGTCATCACGGCATCCGCAGCGCACAGGTCTGCATGGCGCTCGCACAACAAGGTTACGACAAGCTCTACAATCTCGCGGGCGGCATTGATCGCTGGTCGATGGAAGTTGACCGAGGCGTGCCGAGATATTGAAGAAACGATAAACGCAGAATGAAGTGCTTATAAGTCATCCTTTACCACTGACGTATTGATTGTTTGGTTCTTACTCGCATGACGAAAGACGGAAACGCCCAAGCGCAGGCTTATACCGAGGCGCATGCGGCTGCCTATCCGGTCGAATATCTGGCGGGGATTGATCTCTACAACGCAGGCGAGTTTCATGCGGCGCACGACGCATGGGAGGAGCGCTGGGTTGACGAGGCCGGGCCGCGCGAGAAGCTTTTCTTACAGGCTCTGATTCAATCAGCCGTCGTCTTTCATCATCTTGAGATTGGACGGCGCGGCGCGGCGCGTCGAATGTATCTGGCCGCACAGGAAAAGTTTGCGCGTCTTAACTGCGAGCGATTTATGTCGCTCGACGTCGCAGATTATCAAACACAGTTGGCGCGCTCGCTTGCGTGGCTGATTGAGGCGGAAGATGTGCGCGAAGTAGTGCCGCCCGTTTTCACGCCGCCAGTGATTCAACTTTTGCCTGAGGTGATGGAGTTCGAGTGAGTTGGCGTTACGCGCTGCGAATGAATTAAAATCCGCGCGTCTTAATAAATCTGCACAAGAGAATCGACGAAGGAGAGGCCGCAAGGTGGAGATCATTGAGCGCATCGACGACTGGCGCGACCGCTACGCACGCTGGAAGATGACAAACGAGCTACGCGACAGCGAAGTCGGGCCGCATTACCCCTGGGTCGAGAACCGCTATGCGCCTTTTATACCGGCGCGGCGCGCCCTGCCCATGCTCAATCTGGCACTCGTCACATCTGCCGGCGCATATATCGATGGGACAGACCCATTCGACACAAACGTCGCGGGCGGCGATGCGACTTTCCGAGAGATTCCCATCGAGGTCGGCGCAGAGGATTTGAAGTTTGCGGCGCGCGGTTACGACCCACAACCAGTACTCGAAGACATAAACTCGCAGGTGCCGCTTGACCGTCTCAGAGAGTTTGAGGGCAACGGCATCATCGGTCAGCTCAATCCCGTCTTCTGGAGTTTCTGCGGCTTTATTCCAAGCGCGGGACGGTTTGTTCAAACCACGCTGCCGCGTTTCGTCGAGCGCGTCGTGAGCTATGAAGTGCAGGCCGCTCTGTTTGTGCCTGCTTCGCGCCTGTGTCATCAAACGATGTCTTTGGCCGCGCGCGCGCTCGAAGCGGCGCGCGTCCCGACGATGACCATCGGAATCGAGCGAGAGATCTTCGACCGCGTGCGCCCGCCGCGCGCCGTCTTCTACGACGGCGAGTTGGGCTGCGTCGCCGGGCGGCCCGGTTGGCCGCAGCATCAACGCCGCATCCTTGATGAAGCACTTCGTCTGATTGAGCCGACGGACTTTGTCGGCGTGCGCAAGCTGATCGTTGAATCTGCGACGGCGGTTGAAATGGACAGAGGCGAGCGATAGACCGCCACCGCACAGAGCGTGCAGAAATTATTTGCTGAATTGAGCGAGCGTCTCTTCGACCTGCTCGAAGTTGAAAGGCTTGCCGAGGATGGCATCGGCCATGCCCTGGGCCCAGCGAGGCGGGTGCGTGTCTTTGCCATAGCCGGTGACGATACAGACGCGCGTCAATGGTTTTCGCCCCTTTATCTCGCGCGCCAGCTCCCAGCCATCCATCTCAGGCATCGAGAGGTCTGAGAAAACCACGTCGAAATCTTCCGTCTCCAAAATCCGGAGCGCCTCATGGCCCGAAGCGGCAGCCGCCGCCGTGTGGCCGAGCATGTTTAGCACTTCCACAAGCGTCTCGCGTACAAATTCTTCGTCGTCGACAACAAGCACGCTAAAGGCTGATAGATTTCTCGTCATTGTCTCTTCTTCGCACGTGGCTGTAAGCGCCTGCGCAAGCGGGAGCGTGATGGCGAAGGTGCTGCCGCGTCCCAGCTCTGACTCGACGGTCAATTCTCCCTTGTGCCGCTCGATAATGCCGTAGCTGACAAAAAGGCCGAGACCTGTGCCCTGCATGCCCTTCGTCGTATAGAAAGGCTCGAAGATGCGTCCGCGTACTTCCTCGCTCATCCCCGCGCCGGTATCCGCGAAAATAATGCGAAGCGTCTTATCCGACTTTGCACAGCCGATGCGCAAGCGTCCGCCCTTAGGCATCGCATCGACGGCGTTGACGATTAGATTGACAAAGACCTCGCGCAGCTCCGACGCGTTGCCCTGCGCCACGCAGTTGTGCTCACCTTCAATTTGCACGTCGTAAGCAAGTCCGCGCGCGCGCGCCTCGTTCTCCCAACGCGTTCGCGTAATCTCAACCGCATCGCGGAGCAATTCATAGACATCGACAGTTGTCAGCTCCTCGCCGGGTGTTTGACGCGCAAAGGCTCGGATGCGCCGGACGGTTGCGGCTGCGTCTTCAGCAGCAGTGCGAATCACGTCGAGACTATGCGCTGTCTCAGGATCGGAAGTGGTTCGGCGCAGAAGCTGCGCGCGCCCGATGATGGCTGCGAGCGCGTTATTGAAATCATGAGCCACGCCCGAAGCGAGCTGCCCCAGAGCGCGCAGCTTGTCGGCCTGCGCTGCTCGCTCACGCTCCTGCTTCTGTTCGGTCACGTCGCGCGTAATACAGAGAACCCCTGTGGGCCGGCCATCGATGACAAGCGGCGTGTTGTCGGCGAGGACGTAGCGCGTCTGTGCGTCGCGCGTAGTGATGCGCGCTTCGCACGTCTGCGGCTCGCCCGACAGTACGCTGCGAAACTGTTCGAGGGCGGCGGAGCGGTCTTCCGCATCGATCAATTCAAAAAAGTCTGTGCCGATAAGCTCTTCTTTCAAGTAGCCGGTCATCGGCGTG
>CBDUCU010000388.1:0-4337 GCA_965365725.1 uncultured bacterium
GCCGCCGCCTGTCCGAAGCGTGTTGAAACGACGACCGACGACGTTTGAAAGAAGACCAAAACGCTTCGTGCCGAAGGTCAAAAGCAGATTGCTTCCGTAAGAAAGATCGGCGCTCGTAAAGAACGTGTTGAACTCGCCGTGAATCTCCGGCGAGGCATATCCAAATTCGGGCTGACGCGAAACAAGCTGTACGGTGCCGCCCAACCCATCTGAGCCATACTGAGCGGTATTTGGCCCACGCTGCACTTCGACGGCGCGCAGAGAAGTCGGGTCGAGAAGATTGAAAAAGGTGTTGATGCCGCCGCGCTGCGTCGAGTTTGTGTAGCGCACGCCGTCAACATACACGCCGACTTCCGTGAGCCCGCGCACAAGCACCGCGCCGATCGTCGGACTCGTGCGCTGAAGCGAGATGCCGACCTCTTCTTCGGCGACCTGCGCAAGCACAGCCGTCGCGCGTTGCGAGATTGCATTTTCAGCGATGACGTTAATTTGCTGCGGCACGCGCTCACGATTTTCGGCCAGCCCAGTCTCGGCGGTCACCGTCACCTGATCGTTGAACTGACTTATTTCGAGCACGACGTTTGTTTCGACGACTTTGCCGGGCTGAACTCGAGCCGCAACGCGTCGGAGACTAAAGTTTTCGCTTGAGACCGAGGCGACGTAAGACCCGGGCGGGATGTTCTCAAAGCGAAAACGACCTTCCGCGTCGGTTTTAGTCACTCCGAAAACAACCTGCTGTGCGTTGGCAAGCATCACTTCCGCCCCTATGACGACCGCGCCTGAAGCGTCTTTGACAACGCCTGCAAAAGCTCCGCGAGCAGGTTGCTGTGCTTGCGCCAGAAGGGTTTCTGTTGACGAAAGAATAAAAGCGACTAATAACAACGCGGAAAAAACTTTTAATAGGCGCATCGGTAACTCTCTACCAAACATAAAGCGGAGCTATAAAGAGGACACAAAAAAAACTAAAGCGGCCAATGTTTGCTGGCCGCTTTAGTTTTTATGGAAGGGCGGCTAGAGGGGCTCGAACCCTCGGCCTCAAGAGCCACAATCTTGCGCTCTAACCAACTGAGCTATAGCCGCCATGAAGTTAAACCGGCAAAATATTAACTCGTCTGTGCAAGGCTCGGCAAGCAACGCGAGTCTGGCAATCCAGTCGTCATCTACACAAATCGCTCGCCGGACTCACAAGCACAGAAGAAAAACCGAAACATTCTCAATAGGCCTGGCAGGACTCGAACCTGCGACCCTCTGCTTAGCCTACCACTTCAGGTTTCCCTGACCCCGAAATCGAGTTGTGGTCTGGACCATATCTTAGGCATTTCAGCCTGGATGCGTATGGCCTCTACGGAACCCTTGCATAATCGTCGGCGAAACGGATGTTCTTCGACTGATTGTTCTTTGGAGCGTTTACCCTAAGTGTCACTGAAATGTTGACATCTTCCGATTTAAAGTAATAGCACTTGTCCGTCTCTGGACAATAAATGCAGAAAACATCAACTTGACGCTTATCTAATTGACCTACCGTGAGAACCGTTTTTGTCTGCCCACCAGTTAAGCAGGTTAACTTGGAGGACACCCTTGACGGCGCTCCTATATTTGACTTGTATCCTTACGAAGTTAGCACCATCGTAAGTTACCAAATCGAAGGGAGCATGCTCGGTAGAAGGGAAAAGTACTAAGTACCTTTTCTCGACCAAGTCACAGTAGGCTTTGGCAACTCCAAGATCGCCTTTGTCTTTGGTGTGATGCATAGGCTTCACTGAAATACTTGCCATTCTCATGACACCCAAAACTGAAAGACGGTCTTCACAAGGTTTCCTCGGTGTTGTCATGGAAGCTGCTAAGCTCCTTTAGAGTTTCACCGATACAGCACCCTCCACCAGATGGATTACTATTCTCCATCTGGGCTCCTATTTGAAGGCAGATGCTCTATCCAACTGAGCTACAGGCCCTAACAATATCCGCCATCCCAACGTCCTTTTACGTTCGATGGGACATTCAAAACTTGGCAGTGGAAGAGATGTTACCACGCTGGCAACGCGAACAGTCAACCACTCCGAGATAAGGATGATAGTAAGTCTTCCTGAGAACTTTCCAGCATCCATTGTTGTCTATGATAAAGTGTCGCCCATGCGTCAAGAGAACGAGAAAAGGTGGCTACCCGTGCGCTGGCTTGCCATGATGGTCGTGACGGCCGTTGCGCTCTACTTATGCTGGCTGATGTTGCAGCCGTTTATCGACGTTCTTTTGTGGTCGCTTGTGCTCGTCATCGTTTTCTATCCCATACACAAGCGCATTGTCGCCCGAACGAAAAGTCCCGGATGGGCCGCGCTTCTCTCGTGTCTGTTAGTGATCGTCACGATTCTCGTGCCGCTTAGTCTGATCACTCTGGCGGCCGTGCGCGAGTTGGCCGGTCTGGCGCAGAACCTACAATCGAGCGCCGACTCTTTACTCAATCCCAATTCATCTTTTGTCGGCAGGACGCTTAACTGGGCCGATCAATATGTCGATATCGACCACTTACGCTCACAAGAGTTCTTTGCTGAGCGAATCAAACAAATGGGGGGCATGATTGCCGAGCGCACAATCGGTTTTGTCGGTGGCTTTGTCGGCTTTATCGTTCAAGCCTTCTTCGTCGTCTTTACGATGTACTATCTGTTTCGCGACGGCGAGCGGCTGCGTGCATCGCTTCGTGCTGCGCTCCCGCTCGAAGGGCCGCAATCAAGCGAAATCTTCCATCGCACGAGCGAGGTTATCGCCGCCAGCGTCTATGGCGTGCTTGTCATTGCGACGATTCAGGGAACAGTCGGCGGTTTTTCTTTTTGGGGGTTGGGGCTGCCGTCGCCGCTTCTCTGGGGCGTGGTGATGATCTTGCTCTCAATGATTCCGATGCTTGGAGCATTTCTTGTTTGGGTTCCGGCAGCAATCTATCTCGCCGCCTCCGGCCAGTGGGTCAAGGCGCTGATACTCGCCTTCGTCGGAATCTTCGTCATCGGCTTGATCGACAATTTTCTCCGCCCCAAACTTGTCGGAGAGAAAACACGTCTGCATGAGCTGCTAATCTTCTTCTCAGTCGTCGGCGGGTTGCAGGTATTCGGCATCCTCGGACTCGTCCTCGGCCCGGTCATCGTGGCGATCACGCTTGCCATCCTTGAGGTTTTTCGTAAAGCCGACGACCGTCCCGGCTCCAACGATGACGAACAAACTCTACTAGAGAAACAGAATGAGTTGCGGAATGTTCCTGACGGGGCAGCGCCGGTGCCGGGGCTGGTCGGAGAAAATTCCTAGACGCTCCTTTGTCCTTTACTTAGAAATACACCGCCTTTATTTTGAAGCCTTGTGATGGACTCTTCTGAATTCGACAATCCCTGGCGCAAGATTTCGTCAAGAGAGATTTATGAAAACGCCTGGATCAGCGTGCGTGAGGATTCAGTCATTAGACCCGACGGAGAGCCGGGCATCTACGGAGTCGTCCATTTCAGAAACAAGGCTGTTGGAATTTTAGCCTGTGAAGATGATCAAGTGCTTCTCGTCGGACAATACCGATACACGCTTGGCCTATATTCATGGGAGATACCCGAAGGCGGATGTCCAGAAGAAGAAGAGCCTTTGACGGCGGCCAAGAGGGAATTGGAAGAAGAGACGGGATTACGAGCAGAGCGTTGGGAGAAATTAGGCGAAGCGCACCTGTCAAATTCGGTCACGGATGAAAGTGCCATCTGGTTTCTTGCAACAGGTCTCACGCAAGGCGTGGGCAAACCCGAGGGAACTGAAAAACTACTTCTCAGGCGTGTATCTCTCTCCCGTGCTGTTGAGATGGCGCTTTCGGGAGAAATAACAGATGCTTTGAGTCTGTTAGCGATTTTGCAGTATTACGGACAAAGCAGGCTACAAACCAACTCGCAAAGAGAGATGATTTAATTGCATAGGGAAATTCAAATGGCCGCCTCGCTACTATAAGCGAGGCGGCCATTTGAATTTGTACCTTTAGTGTCTGACCCGACGAAATCAAGCTGCGTTGTCAAATGTTTCTGCAAAGACGCGCCGACCATTCAACGCGTCGTCGATGATCTCGCGAACTGCTGCCACGTCCGGGTTAACATCCATCCTGTCGCAAGCCTTCAAATGTCGAAGGATGCCTTCCGTCGCAATGTCTAATGGCGCGCCCGATAGCTTAGAATAACGGCGTGCCTGAATGTGATCGATTGACTTCAACCTCTCTTCCATCGAAATGTTCATGAAGTTCACTTTGCTCTCGCTCCTTATGTGTACTGCCCGCCGTTTAAGACTAAGATAGGGGGCGAATTAAGATTAACTTGCACCTAACTTTAGATGTG
>CBDUCU010000389.1:0-4332 GCA_965365725.1 uncultured bacterium
GCGCGTCTTCGTACCCCGCTGAACCCTCCCAACGGCACGCTCGTCCGCGCCGGAACAAACGGAGTGGCGCGCGGCGGTTATGAGTCGGACAAAAACAACTTTGCGCCGCGCGTCGGTTTTGCGTGGACGATTGACGATGCAGAGAAGACCGTCGTGCGCGCAGGCTACGGCATCTATTACGACCAATCGCCGCTCGCGCCCGGCGAGGCGCTCTATTTCAACGCGCCCTATTTTGACAACAACATCTTCTTCTCTCTGCCGGGCTTGCCTCTCACACTCGCAAACCCGTTCCCGACATTTTTTCCGTTTCAGCTTCCAGACTCCGCGCTCGCCATCCAGCGCGATTTGCGCACGGCCTACATGCAGCACTGGAATGTGAACTTACAGCGTGAGCTTTGGCGTTCGAGTGTGGCGGAGATTGCTTACGTCGGGTCGAAGGGCACAAAGCTTTTGACGGCGCGCGACATCAATCAGCCACAGCCTTCCGTTTTGCCGCCCGGTCTTCCCTTCGTCCCGCGACCGAACCCGCGTTTTGACGACATCGACGTGCTCGAATCGCGCGCCAGTTCCAGCTATCACAGCCTACAGGCGCGCTTTCAGCAACGTCTCTATCGAGGATTGTCGGCGCTTGCCTCTTACACTTGGTCGAAGTCGATTGACGACGCGTCAAACTTTTTTACGAGCGCCGGAGACGCAAACTTTCCGCAGAACTCTTTTGACGCACGCGCCGAGCGCGGTCGCTCAAATTTCGACGTGCGCCACCGGCTTTCAATCTCTTATGCATATGATCTGCCGTTCGGAAGCGGCAAAAGATTCCTGGCCGACGATGGGTTCTTAACGACGCTACTCACGGGCTGGCAGACCTTCGGCATCGTCACCGCGCAGACGGGCCGACCTTTCACCGTCGCGCTCCTTCCCGAAATCGACAATAGCGGCACGGGTCGCTCGATACTTGGCTTTGGCGCAAACGACCGCCCAAACCTCGTCGGCAACCCGAATCTTTCGAACCGCACGCCCGAGCGTTGGTTTGATACGTCGGCCTTTGCGTTTCCAAGACCCGGCACTTTTGGCAACGCCGGTCGAAACATCCTCGAAGGCCCGGGCTACAAAAACGTCAATGCCTCACTCGTCAAAAACACGGCGCTCGGCGAGCGCGCGAGCCTGCAACTGCGTGCAGAAGTCTTTAATCTCTTCAACCGTCCGAACTTTAATCTGCCCGATAATTTCCTGGGCTCGCCCACATTCGGGCGCATCACGTCGGCGCGCGACCCGCGCCACATACAGTTCGGCGCAAAGCTGCTCTTTTAATTCGGGAAATTAAGCTGGACGGGCATGATTGACAGGATCAAAGAGAAATGCAGAACGATGAACGCGGCAGTAATGAATAAATAGCAGATAATCTCTTATTCATCACTGCCGCGTTCATCGTTCTGCATTCATCATTTCTTTCTCATCCCGTCAATCCTGTCCGTCCATGTTTCTAATGTTTGACGGGAAGAAGCGATGGTCGAAAAATTTTTTGATTTCTTCAGACGGCGTGCGGAGTATGGGCCGGTCTTTATCCGTCTGGTCGTGGGCTGGATGCTGATCTGGGGGACGCAGGACAACGTACGTAGCTGGGAGCAGATGGTCGAGTTTGAACGCTTTCTCGCCGCACGTGGAACGCCTCTGCCGCTTCTCTCGGCGCATCTTTCGGTCTATACGCAATTTATCTGCGGCATCCTCGTCATACTCGGCGCGTTTGTGCGCATCGCGTCAGTTCCTCTTATCATCAACTTCGTTGCCGCCATCCTCATCGCGCACATCGGCGACACCTGGCGCGGCACGTTCCCGGCGCTCGTCATGCTCGCGTCGTCAATCTTTTTTCTCTTTCACGGAGCGGGCAAGCTCTCTGTTGATGATTGGTGGGAGAGAAGAGGGCGACGGATAAGTTAAAAGGCGAAAGCCTAATTAACCATAGAGACAGGAGAGACACAGTTAAATCAAAACTGTGTCTCTCCTGTCTCTGTGGTTAATCTCTTTTCATAACCCTCTGGTGCTGAAGGTGTCGCATTGGCGTATGTCGCCGGTTTCATAACCGCGCCGGAACCAGCGCATCCGTTGATCGGAGCTGCCGTGCGTAAAAGAGTCGGGGACGACGTAGCCCTGCGACTGTCGTTGAATATTGTCGTCGCCGATGGCGGAAGCGGCGGTGAGCGCTTCTTCAATATCGCCTGTGTCGAGAAGATTTCTGCGCGCAACATAGTTCCCCCACACGCCCGCATAACAATCGGCCTGAAGCTCCAAACGCACGGACATCTGATTTGATTCGGCCTGACGCATGCGCCCCTGCAGCGAGTGGACTTTGTCCATCGTGCCGAGAAGGTTCTGTATGTGATGACCGACTTCATGCGCGATGACGTAGGCTTGCGCGAAATCGCCCGGCGCGCGAAAGCGCGACTTTAGCTCACGGTAGAAAGAAAGATCGATATAAACCTTCTGGTCGCCGGGACAATAAAACGGGCCGACCGACGCGCCCGCCACGCCGCACGCTGACTGCACCTGCTGGTCGAACATAACGAGCGTCGGAGGGCGATACTGCGAGCCTTGTTGACGAAAGATGCCGCCCCAAGCGTCTTCGGTCGTGCCGAGAACGGTCTTGACGAATTCGCCCAGCTCCTGCTCTTCAGGGCTGATCTGTCTTTGCTGTTGACCCGGCGCAGAGCCCCCACCCTGCTGTTGCGGCATCTGATCCAGAAGTTGGCGCGGGTCAACGCCGCAAAAGGCCGCGAGCAGAAGGATGACGATTGTTCCCAGCCCGCCGCCGACGGCCAGCCCGCCGCGCCCCATCCCACGCCGATCCTCAACGTTCGTACTCTGACGCTCTCCCCTCCAGCGCATGAACCTTTGATACCTCCGCGTTCGATTTTTAACTGTATGCGCGAGAGATTAGCAGCAACACGCGCAAAGGCAAAGAAGCATTTTGCGATGCCGGCAAAACCGGAAACACAAGACGGACAAAGAGGGCGGAGACTTTTCGGTTTCCGCCCTCTTTATCCGTACACTGTTCTTTACGCGAACAATAGTTGGAAGAATAGTTAATCGGTGAGTTTGTAACAGGCCATCTCGTTTGCGTTGCGGATGAGGAGTCGCCCGTCGGCGATGGCCGGAACGTTCCATGTGCGACCGTCAAATGCTTTGAAGCGAGAGAGTTCGGTATGCGCCTGCGGCGTGGCACGCACAAGCACGACCTCGCCCTCTTCGGTCGTGATGATGAGATGATTGCTGGCTAAGAGCACTTGACCGTAGCCGTAGCGCCCGCCCTTCCACTTGCGCTCGCCCGTCTGAACGTCGATGCAAGTAAGTATGCCTTCATCTAATCCATAGACGTGACCTTCGTGATAGACCGAGCTGTTGAACTTGTTCTTCATCGCGGCGTTCTCCCAAAGCACGCGCGGTTGAAACGCGCCGTTGGCATTTGAGAGTTCGACTAAGGCTGCGCCCTTACCGTAGCCGGCGGAGATAAAGAATCGGTTGGGCGAGACGACGAGCGGCTGCGAGACGTTGATGCTGTAGCTGTTTGACCAGGGCTGCTGCCAGAGCACAGTACCATCTTCCGGCGCAAGACCAGCCACGTTGCGCGACGTGACGACGAGGATTTGACGGCGGCCTGCGAGATTGACAAGCATCGGCGATGTATAAGAAGCATCGTCGCTCAAAGCTCCCCACACGCGCGCACCCGTCGTCTTGTTATAGGCAACAATCGATTTATTGTTTGCGCCGCCCGGCATGACGATCACTTTATCGTCAACAATCAAAGGCGAGGCCGCTTGCCCCCAGGGAATGTTGCGCGCGCCGTTGTCCGTGAGAATGTTTTTGGCCCATAGAACGCGCCCCGTCTTTGCATCGAGACAACGAAACTCGCCCGTCGCGCCGAGCGCATAGACGCGCCCGTCGTCCCACGTCGGCGTAGAGCGCGGGCCGTCGCCCGTGTCGTCGGGGTGAAAAAGCGCGCTCCAGCCCTGCGTCCAAAGCTCCCGCCCGTTCGCCACGTTGTAGGCGGCGACCATCTCCTGATCGCGTCGCTGCTCGATGGTGTAGGCCGTGTTGTCGGCGACGACGAAGGACGAATAGCCGCCGCCGACGGGCTGTTTCCAAAGCTGCTGCAAGCCTTCGGCGGGCCAACTGGTTCTGACCGCGCGCTCCGCATAGCGACCATCGCGCGACGGGCCGCGAAAGTTTGTCCAGTAGTTGCGCCGGTTGCCTGCGGTTTGAGTCGGCGCGGCGCTCGTTGCTGCATCGGCGGGAACATTTGCGTTGCCGTCGGCGGGCACTTGAGCGGGTGCTTCTCCT
>CBDUCU010000390.1:0-4321 GCA_965365725.1 uncultured bacterium
ACCCGAAGCGGCTGCTCCTGTCGCCCCCTGAGAGGCCGCCGCAAATGCGGCAAGATTGCCCTCCTGCGAGGGTGCGTCGCCCGTGCCGCCCGGTTGCTCAAGCACAGCTCCGCAGTTGCCGCAAAAGCGATCCTCTGGCGTGACCGCCGCGCCGCATTGGAAACAGAAAGGCATCTTGACTAGCGAAGAGTTTCGGAAATCGACTCAGACGACCAACGAGCCGGACATTTTTTCGACTTGAGAACTGTTAAGCCTGTCTGAATAGTCCGCGCCTAATTAGCCGATAACGTGAAAACGCAAAAAAGTCTTGCCGACGATGACCTCGTCGCCGTCGTGCAATGGATGACGGTCGCCCGGCAACAGCCGTCGCCCGCGATTGATAAATGTGCCGTTCGTCGATCCCAGATCTTCTACGAAATACTGTCCGTTGCGTCGCGTGATGCGCGCATGACGGCGCGACACCTTTGCTTCCGGGTCGTCAGCATCCAAATCCACGTCGGGAAAGATGCCGCCGTCGGCATCCCAGCGTCCAATGTGCGTCTCATCTTCGCACAGAGGAAATTCCTTGCCGACCGAACGACCTCGATGAATAACGAGTTTGGCGTGCGGCGCGGCCGTCGATGCAGCCGAAGCGACGGCAGCACGCGCTTCTTGCGCTCCGCTAAGTTGACCGCCAGCAGAACTGCTTCGCACGGAAGGCCCGCTCTCGGCGTTATTGAGTAGGGAGACGATGGGGCGTGGGTGATTTTCCTGCGCCGAATTGTCAGCCCGGTAGAGCGTAAAGCCATCGCGCAAGGCGGGGGCGGGTGATTCTTTGTCCGGCGCGGCGGGCGACACACTCTCATGCGGGTCGCCATTTTGAGCTGAAGTAGCCACGTCAAAACGCGTGCGCAAATTCGGGTTTCCGCCGAGCAGCGCGCCGCATTCGTCGCAATACTGCGAGCCGTCGAGATTCTCGGTGTTACACCTTTGGCAAACCATCTCGAATCCTTAAAAGCAATGCTTTTCAGAGCGCGCTGAGTGGATAGAGCCGATGGGGATGCCTTGTTCCGGCACTTGGGCACGGAGAAGGCCGCTTTGCTAGTCAGGCCCTACGCCTCGACGGCGCTCATTGTAGCGCGAAACGGAGAGTCTCGCCAACGACCTTCAAAGCCGCGAATCGTAAATCCTGAATCGTAATTAAGAGTTTCACAGCGCGTGTGATAAATACTCAATCCGTGAGCGAATCGAACCGACTAACGATTCATGATTTACGATTTAGGATTCGCGGCTCTTTTTGAAACCGATTCCACTTTTCAAACGTAGAAGGTTGCGGCACGCTGCAAAGCTCATTCCTGACTTTGGTTAACGCCTTCGGCGTGTCACGAATTGACGGTTCGCCGCCCGACTTTTTAAAACACCTCAAGCAGAAACGAAGGAAGTTAAGGAAATGGCCCTCAGCCGAAAGAAGAAGATTATCATCGCGGTCTCGGCGGTCGCGGTCTTAGCGCTCATCGTCATTGTCAGCGTCTTTGCACGTGGCAACGATCAACCCGAAGTCACAGTCGTAAAGGTCGAAGTACGACCCGAGTTAAAATCTTCGGTGACGGCTTCGGGCGAAGTGCGTCCCGTCCAATTTATCAATCTGACGAGCGAAGTCGGCGGGCGCATCGAAGAGATTTACGTCAACCCTGGCGATCAGGTGCAAAAGGGTCAGCCGCTCGTGCGGCTTGACCCGACGCAGCTTCAATCTCAACAAGAGGCTCAGGCCGCAGGCGTGCAGATGGCAGTCTCCGACGTGCAGAGCGCGCGCACAGCCGTCCAGACTGCCGAGACCAACGTACAGCAGGCACAGCAAGGCCTAGCCGCCGCCGAAGTCGGCTTGAGCAATGCGCGACAGGGAGTGGTCACCGCGCAGACAAACGTTGACCGCGAACAGGTCAATCTCAACACCGCGCAGCGCGAGCTCAAGCGCACGACCGAACTCGTCGAAACCGGAGTCGCCTCGCGCTCCGAGTTCGACGCGGCGCGCGACCGTTTGGAACAGGCGCAGGTCGCTTTGCGCACGGCGCAAGCGCAGCTTGAATCGGCCAAGATCGCGGTCGAGGAATCGAAGGCAAGAGTCAATCAAGAGCGCGTTCGCGTAAAGAGCGCGCAGGAAGGCGTGCAGACGGCGCGCGTCAGCGTCAAAACGAACGAGTCGCGCGTGATGATGGAGCAGGCGCGTCTGCGCGGCGAATCAAGCCAGCGTAGCAAGGCTCTTCAGATTTCCCCGCTCACAGGGGTTGTGGCAGACATTCCGGCGCGCGTCGGACAATTCGCTCTGGCAAACTTTTCGACTACGCCCTTGATGACCATCGCCGACATGTCGGCCATCAACATCGAGGTCAATGTCGATGAGACCGAGATTGACGAGGTCACGGAGAATCAACCCGTCAAGATCAAAGTTGACGCTTTGGGCGAGCGCGAATTGGATGGAGTCGTCAAGCTCAAGACGACGCTCGCCATCAGCAAATCAGACACCGCAGGGGGCGGCATGGGCAACCGCGTCAACGTGCAAGAGGCGAAGGAATTCAAGGTCGTCATCTCGCTTGACCACTCAAGGATTCCTGACGATTTGTGGAACTCGCTCAAACCCGGCATGACCGCCACAGCCGTTATCACGACAAAGGTCAAACAGAACGTCATCGCCGTGCCTTTGCAGTCAATCGTCGAGAAGATGCCCACGCCTGCGGGCACTCCGGCCGCGCAAGGTTCTGTGCCAGCCGCGCCGTCGGGCGAGCGTCCGAAGCCGGTCAAGGGCGTTTATGTGATGGACGGCAACAAGGCGAAATTTGTCGCTGTCGAGACAGGGATCACGGGTGAAAGCGACATCGAAGTTCTGAGCGGTCTGAAGGCCGAAGATCAGGTCATTACGGGGCCGAGTCGTGTGCTGCGCACGCTCAAAGAGGGCGCAGTCGTCAAGAAGCAAGAGAAGAAGCCGGGACAAGGCGACAAACCCGAAGAGGGCAAGTCATGAGCGATGCGACGCTGATGGATTCAACCGCCGCCGACACACAATCACAGGCTCTTGAGCGGGGCGACCTGCTGGCGCACGATGCCGTACCCGCCTCGCTCATCTCGATGCGCGAAATCTGGAAGACCTACGAGATGGGCGAAGAGCCTCTGCACGCTCTGCGCGGCGTTTCATTCGACGTGCAGCGCGGCGAATATCTTGCCATCATCGGCCCATCGGGGTCGGGCAAATCGACCCTGATGAACTTGATCGGGTGTCTCGACACGCCGACACAAGGCCGCTACTGGCTTAACGGCAAGGTCGTCAGCGAAATGGACGACGACGAATTGGCGCGCATCCGTAACAAAGAGATTGGATTTGTCTTCCAGACCTTCAACCTGCTGGCGCGCGCGACGGCTCTGCATAATGTCGAACTGCCGCTGATTTACGCCGGAGTCTCGGCAGCCGAGCGACACGAAAAGGCCAAACGCTCGCTTGCTGCGGTCGAATTGTCAGACCGCATGATGCACCGCCCCAACGAGCTTTCGGGCGGGCAACGCCAGCGCGTAGCGATTGCTCGCGCGCTCGTCAACCATCCGTCAATCCTGCTGGCAGACGAGCCGACTGGCGCGCTCGACACAAAGACGAGCTACGAAATTATGGAACTGTTCGAGCGTCTTCATGAGGAGGGACACACCATCATCGTCGTCACGCACGAGCACGACATCGCCGAGCGCGCACATCGCGTCATCTCCATCCGCGACGGCCAGATCGCCTCGGACGAAAAGACAAAATAATTACTGGAAAAGCGAGCATCATTGCTCGCTTGAAACGCGTCGATTGCGAATAGAACAAACGCCTCCATTCAACATTGAATGGAGGCGTTTGTTTTTATCAGTGGCAGGCGCAGTCATGCATGCATGCGTGCACGGAGCTCCCAACCTTTGCCGTCAGCAATCAAGGTGTCGGCGTTGGCGAAGCCGTCGGGGTTGCAGCAGGCGCGGGCGTTGGGAGCGGATCGGTCGGAAGCGGGAGACGACGCGACGCGCTTGATGCGATCAGCTCTTGAAGCCCCGTATCCGCGCCGTTATGACGCTGTTTGTAGAGTTCGGTCAACTGCGCCCTGATCTGCTCTTTGAAAGCTGTGGTTTGCGCATCGTTTTTAGTGCTGAGCGCGACGGTGCGCGCGTAAGCGTCGATCACGCGGTCAAGCACCTGTTCGAGCTTGGCTGCAGCCTGACGGCTCTCATCGGTCGCTTCTTTACCCTCGAAGCGCGCTTTGTAGTCTGCGGCGAGCTTTTTATATTCGCCGTTGCTATAGGCCTGCGCGAGATAGAAATAGAGCGA
>CBDUCU010000391.1:0-4311 GCA_965365725.1 uncultured bacterium
CTGCCGCATGTCGAATCTCAGTAGATGAAAGATCGACGACCGCCGCGTCGGTAAAAAAAATCTTCGGCTCGGCATTTCTCGTTTCAGCACGTGCGATCTCATCTTGCCCCGCCCCGCGTATGTCAACAATCCGCTCGCGTACATTTGGCGAGACATGATGGTTTGGCAATTCATGCCCGGGCCTTGTCACAACGATTGTCGAGGCCAAACCAAGAACGCGCTCCCATTCGCGCCACGTCGTAATCTCTTCCCAAGAGTCAGCGCCCATCACGAAAAAGAGGCGCGCCTGGCGACCCACGCCATTGCAGAAATGCGCGAGCGTCTCGACCGTATAAGGTCGTTCGGGCGCTTCCAACTCGACCGTCGAAAGAAGAAAGCGCGGCTCGTGCTGCGTTGCAAGCGCAAGCATCGCAAAGCGGTGTAGCGCCGGACTCACTTGACGGTCGCGCTTATGAGGCGCGACAAAGGCAGGGATGAAAAGAACTTCGTCGAGCGCAAACAGCTCAAGCAGGTTGCGCGCCACCGTCAAGTGTCCGATGTGGACGGGGTCAAAGCTTCCGCCGTAGAGGGCGATGCGTCCCGAGCTTTTCATCTCTCAAACATCTCGCCCGCAAGACCAAAGCTCTCGGCCGTCAAAGAATCCTTCTCACCTTCAGAAGCTGCTATCTCATCCAAACGGCGCGCTACCAGATGAACCAACTCTTGAATGCCGCTCCGCGTAGCCGATGAGACGGCGTGAAACTCACGGCCCTCTGCTGCGGCGCGCTCGCGCAACCTTTCAAGTCTTTCGGGCTCGTCAAGCGCGTCCAGTTTTGTCGCCACAACAATCTGCGGTCTTTCCGAAAGACGCTCGTCATAGGCCGCAAGCTCGCGCTTGATCGTCTCGTAATCATCGACGGGATCGCGCCCCGATGCAGAAGATACGTCAACCAGATGTAGCAGAAGCTTTGTCCGCTCGACGTGTCGTAAGAAGCGGTCGCCGAGACCCGCGCCCTTGTGTGCGCCTTCGATCAGGCCGGGAATGTCTGCAACGACAAAGGTGCGAAACTCTCCGAGATCGACAACGCCCAAGTGCGGCTCAAGCGTTGTGAAAGGATAATCGGCGATTTTTGGTTTCGCCGCCGAAATCGTCGAAATCAAAGTTGACTTGCCCGCATTCGGAAAGCCGACCAGCCCCACGTCCGCCAGCAGCTTTAATTCAAGCTGCAGCTCGCGTTCTTCACCCGGTGTTCCCTCTTGATGATAACGCGGCGCGCGGTTGGTCGAGCTTGTGAAATGCGCGTTGCCGAACCCGCCGCGCCCGCCCTTTGCCGCCTGCCAACGCTGCCCCTCCTGCGTGAAATCGACATAGATATCGCCCGTCTCCGCATCGAAGACCTGCGTGCCAACGGGAACTTGCACGACTACGTCTTCGCCCTCGCGTCCCGAACGGTTTGAGCCTTCGCCGTGTTTGCCGCGCTCGGCTGTGTGCTCAGGGTTGTAGCGCAGATGGAGCAGCGTGTTGAGCGAGTTTGTCGCCTCGAGCCAAACGTCGCCGCCGCGCCCGCCGTCGCCGCCTGACGGGCCGCCGCGCGGCACAAACTTCTCACGCCGGAAGGCCGTCACGCCGTTGCCGCCGCGCCCCGCACGCACACGAATTTTGACACGATCAATAAACAAAGCTGTTAGCCATTAGCTGTTGCCCGTCATCGAACTGTCGAGCTTCGCACGGTGTAGAATCATCAACACAATAAGAAGCTAACGGCTAACAGCTTTAATGCAAATGACGCTCTCGCGCGAGTCATTCATACTCGGCGGAGCGTCAGGTTTCGAGGGCGCTTTTGAATTTGGCCGTCGAGAATCAGGCTGCGACCGCCGGCGGTGGCGCATCTGCGTTTGCGGCGACGTTTGCCGCCTCCGCCGGATAGACGCTGATAAATTTGCCCTGACGACCCTTGTCCTCAAACTTTACAACGCCGTCGATAAGCGCAAACAAAGTATCGTCTTTGCCGCGACCGACGTTTTTGCCCGGCTTCCACTTGGTCCCGCGCTGACGGGCAAGTATGTTGCCGCCAAGCACGCGCTCACCACCAAACTTCTTCAATCCCAATCGCTGCGAATGTGAATCACGCCCGTTGCGCGAAGAGCCTACGCCTTTTTTATGTGCCATGATTAAAACCTCTTGTGTCCGTTGTCAGTGGTCAATGGTCCGTTGCAATTGACTCTCAGCGTCGAGCGTAAAAGCAAAAACCCGGACAACTGACAACGGACAATAAGCAACGGACAGTTTTAGCCGATTGAATCAATCTTCACCGTCGTATAGTTCTGACGGTGGCCCTGCTTGCGTTTGTATTGCTTGCGTCGCTTCTTTTTGAAGACGATGACCTTTGTGCCGCGACCGTGATCAACGACGGTGCCGGTCACGCGCGCGCCGTCAACTAAGGGCGAGCCGACTTTGATACCGCCGTCGCCGCTTAAGACGAGCGCTTCAAGTTCAACCTGTTCGCCAGCCTCTTTTTCGAGCGACGGCAAGCGCACCGTCGCGCCCTCTTCGACGCGGAACTGTTTGCCGCCCGATCTGATGATTGCGTAAGCCATTTTTCTCTCTCTCCTATCTCAGACAGGGCCAGCCTGCCCCCGAAAAGTCGTTCATTATAAAGACGATGCTTCAGCCAGTCAAACCGCCTGTGAAAGACTTTCGACGCAATAATCGGGCTTATCCCGCGCCCGCCGCTTTGCGCCGCTCGAAAAACTGCTCCATAAATTTTGTCGAATACTCGCCGGCGCGAAAGTGTGCGTCTTCCATGATCGACTGGTGAAGCGGAATGGTCGTCTTCACTCCTTCGATGACCATTACTTCCAGCGCCCTTCTCATGCGCGCAATGGCAAGCTCGCGCGTGCGCGCGTGAACAATCAGCTTCGCAATAAGCGAGTCGTAAAATGGCGGCACATAGTATCCGGCGTAGGCGGCTGAATCCACACGCACGCCCGGCCCTCCCGGTATGTTGCAAACCGTGATCAGTCCGGGCGATGGCGTAAAAGTGTTCGGGTCTTCGGCATTAATCCGACACTCGATTGCGTGCCCGCGAATCTCTATATCCTCTTGGGTAAAGCCGAGCGGCTCGCCCGTCGCGATGCGGATTTGATTGCGCACAATGTCGATGAGCGTCACCATCTCGGTTACAGGGTGCTCGACCTGAATGCGCGTATTCATCTCCATGAAGTAGAATTTTTCATCTTCATCGAGAAGGAACTCGATTGTGCCCGCAGACGAATAACCTACACGCTTGCATGCCTCGACCGCCGCGCGCCCCATCCTTTCTCTCAGATCAGAACTCAGAATCGGAGAAGGCGCTTCCTCGATAAGCTTTTGATGTCGGCGCTGGATAGAGCAATCGCGCTCACCGAGATGGATACAGTTGCCGTGCTCGTCCGCCAGCACCTGTATTTCGATGTGGCGCGGGCGCTCGATAAACTTTTCGATATAAACATCGCCGTTCTTAAAAGCCGCGGCGGCTTCGGTCGATGCCGTGCGCATCGCTGGCCCAAGTTCCTCTTCGGTGCGGACGATTCGCATGCCGCGACCTCCGCCGCCCGCCGAAGCCTTGATGATGATCGGATAGCCGACTTCGCGCGCGATTTGCACGGCCTCTTCTTCAGACGTGAGAGGCTCAGCGCTTCCCGGCAGCACCGGCAATCCCGCTTCTTTCATCGCGCGTCGTGCCTCGACCTTGTCGCCCATCAGTTTGATAACTTCGGGGCGGGGGCCGATAAACTTGATATTGCACGCCTCACAGATTTCGGCGAAGTACTCAGACTCGGCGAGAAATCCGTAGCCTGGATGGATCGCATCAACATCTGTGATCTCGGCGGCGGCGATCACGGAAGGGATGTTGAGATAGCTCTGCGAAGAGGTTGGGCCGCCGATGCAGACCGCTTCGTCAGCAAAACGCACGTGAAGCGAGTCGCGGTCGGCAGTCGAATGAACAGCGACAGTTCGAATGCCCATCTCCTTACACGTCCAGATGATGCGGCATGCGATCTCGCCCCGGTTCGCTATCAGGATTTTACGGAATGGGCGCATAGCAAAAGGATGATAAAAAGGTGGTCAGTCGTCAGTACTAATCAGAATGAACAATATGCCTGTCGCTTTATCTACTGTCTTCTGACTACCTTCTTCTTTATTTCTTGACTCCAAAGAGCGGTTGACCGTATTCGACGGGTTGCCCGTTCTCGACGTAAATCTTTTCGACCGTACCCGCCGTTTCAGCCTGTATCTCATTCATCAGCTTCATCGCCTCAATAATGCAGACCACCGACTCAGGCTCGACG
>CBDUCU010000392.1:0-4308 GCA_965365725.1 uncultured bacterium
CCGCATGACCGAGAATCATCGGCCCCCACGAGCCGACGTAATCGATATAGGTGCATCCGTCAACATCCGTCATCGTCGCACCGCGCGCGCTCTCGATAAAACGCGGCGTGCCGCCGACTCCGCGAAAGGCGCGCACGGGGGAGTTGACTCCACCCGGCATCACTTCCTGCGCACGCCGAAAAAGCTCTTCTGATCGGTTCAACGCTTTAGCCTGTTTTGTATCCATAAATGCATGCTAAATGCGTGGGCGGGAAAACGGCAAGGCGCGAGGCTTGAATTCAAGCTCACGAATCGCTTTGCAAATCCAGCAAACTTTCGCCATTCATTGCGACTAGACAAGAAGGTGTATCGACTTGCAAATTATCTTTCGGAAAGCAAAGAATCGATATCCCGTAGGGGCCAACTTCAAGGAGGGTTTTCGGATGAGCAGCAATCTTATCGAATCGTTGGAAAAGAAGGCGACGGATTTATTTGATGCATTTGCCGATACGTTTGTCGGTGAGGCTTCAACTCTGCGCGACGGCACGGAGCACGCGGGAGTCTCTTTGCCGCGCGACCTCTATGCGCACGCCGAGGCACAGACCGAATGGTGGTATTACACGGGACATCTGCACACAACGAGCGGGCGACGGTTCGGCTTCGAGCTGGTCTTTTTCAAACGTCGCACAGACCTTGACCGCTTCGGCGTTGTGCCTCTACGTCTCTTAGCAAACCCGCTCTATCTCGCACACTTCGCCGTAACGGACGAATCACGCGGCAAATTTCGTTACGAGCACCGCAAAAGCGGCAACGGTCTTTTTGAAGAAGAGGCTTTGACAAGCGCGAAGCGTTACTACCTGAAGCTCGGCGACTGGACTGTGCGCGAGGCTCACGGCATACACATTTTGCACGCCACGCTCGGCGACGACCTCATCTTCGACGCTGCATTAAAGCCTGTGAAGCCGCCAGTGCTCAATGGACATGAGCGCGTCGGCGTGAGCTTCAAAGATGAAGGTGAAGCTTCGCGCTATTTTTCTTATACGCGGATGGAAGCCGAGGGTGACATCACATGGAACGGCGAGACGCAGCGCTTTACAGGCTCGGCATGGATGGATCGAGAGTTTGGCACCTGGAGGACGACCCAGAATCAGAAGGGCTGGGATTGGTTCAGCGTACAGCTTTCTACTGGTTCGGAATTGATGGTCTATCACATACGTGATGCGAAGGGACGGCCCTCCTCTTTTTCAAGCGGCACGTTTGTTGACCAGTCGGGACGCTGGACGCATCTGGCGCGCGAAGATTTTCAACTCGAAGTGCTCGAACATTGGCGCAGCCCGCACACGAGTGCCGTCTATCCTATTCGCTGGCGTTTGCGCGTTCCGCGTTTTCAAATTGATGTCGAGGTCACGCCTGTTCTCAGCGATCAGGAACTCGACACGCGCGGCACGACGATGATCGTCTATTGGGAAGGCGCATGCAGCGTCAAAGGCCGGCAAGGCGAAAGCGAAGCGACTGGCCGCGCCTACGTCGAACTGGTCGGTTACGACCGCTCGCACGAAGCGCCTTCGCTCACGGCGTTTCTGTTCGGCGGCGCAATCGACAAGAGATGGCGTAGCATCTTCGGATGATTAAATCCTTTCAAGATCGGCGCGCGGTTCGACCATAATTGTGCGAAAACTTGTCAGACGAACGAGACCGGGCGCGCCCCCCTTGATCTTCGAGACGTTTTTGCGCTCGGTATAATGAACCGCGACTTTAGCGTCCTTGCGCGCCTGACTGAAATGAGCGGCAAGCTGCGCGGCTTCGATGAGCGTGCGATGCGGCACGGGCTCGCCCTTTTTTGGATTGCGGACGATGACGTGCGAGCCGGGATAATCGGCTGCATGAAGCCAGAGATCGTAGGAGCGCGCGACGCGAAAAGTGAGCTGGTCGTTTGCGCGCGAGCTGCGTCCGACTAAGATTTCGTGTCCATCAGTCGATTGAAAGCGGCGCGCACCAGCGACGCTCTCATCAATCTTTTTGCGAGCCTTTGTCGTCTCGGCGCTCTGCCTTTCTCCGATTCGTCCTTTTGCCGTTTGCTTATCAAAAGCGATGAGTGAGGCATAGTCTCTTTCGGCGATGATCTTGGCAAGATGCGAGCGTCGGGCTTCAAGCGTCGCAAGCTCTTCATTGATCTCTGCAATCCTTCGCGCAATTTCACCGGCGGCCCGTCGCGCTTTTGCGTAAAGAGCGAAACGGTGTGCGGCCTCTTCCTGTAAAGTTCTGTTTTCATCAACCTCGATTTCGATGATCGGTGAGTCATCCGCGAAATAATCAAAGAGGCGCACGCTTGCTTGCTCGCGCACGGCGGTCGTCAGATTGGCAAGCAAAAGATCACCGGCACGTTTGTGCGCCTCAGCATCGCCGTGCCGGACAACATCTTGTTCGAGATTGATTAAAAGCTTGCGCCGTTTTTCTATTGCTTGCCTTAGTCGCGAGTCGTGAGCATTAGCCTGCGTATCAAAATCGCGTTCCTGTTCAACGCGCAGATAATAATCATCCAGGGCTTCTGAAAGAGAGTTGAAATTTCCGCGCTCAAAACTCTCTGCATCTTTATTCTTAAGCTCTGCCTTCTCAGCCCCTTCATTTTCGTCAAGAGCTTTAGCAGGCGGGGAATAAATCTCTCCAACCTCTTGACCTTTTCCATGAGCCGGACGAAGCGCCAACGTAATGCGTCCCTCATCGTCTAGAAGAAACAGATTGGTTGAGCGCCCGGTCATCTGCGCGATTAGAGTCGGCTGAAACTCGCGACCGATTTCATCACGCATGCGAAAGCGAAAGCGGACAATGCGGTCGGCTCCGTCTTTTGAGATTTGAGTGAGAATCGCACCGGCGAGCGTCTTGCGTATTCCAAGTGCAAACGACGAGGGCGGAAGCGACGCTTTTTCAAGCTCG
This sequence comes from uncultured bacterium, assembly GCA_965365725.1. Classification (GTDB taxonomy): domain Bacteria; phylum Acidobacteriota; class Blastocatellia; order Pyrinomonadales; family Pyrinomonadaceae; genus DASQDT01. Next base: position 2,914 of record CBDUCU010000392.1, read on the forward strand.
CGTGGGCTGCGTGCAATTAGATAGAGGCGCGGTCTGGGTGGTTCGACAGAGATGTAGAGATAACGTCTGTCGCTCGTTCGAAAGTCGATGGCAATTGAGTTGCGCGAGAGCTGAAACAGTCTGCCCCATGTCTGCCCCTCTAATTGGCGGCGCAGCTCCTCGACGACTTTGCTGATTGTTTGGTTGTTCACTGTAAGGCAAAAGTAAAAAGGTAAAAGGCAAAAGTAAAGAGTCGGGTCTTTACTTTTGCCTTTTACCTTTTTACTTTTGCCTTATTCAATCTCTCGAACGACGACCGTGCCGGAAAGATGATCGTGCGCCGTCCTGCGTTCAGCATCGAACAGAGCGTAGATAATGCCGAGACAGAAGGCGGCAAGCGAGAGCATATAGACGAGCGTTCGGCGCACGCATTGACCGAGTCGCGGCGCAAGCGCCGTCTCCGCATCTACCGTCTGGAGATGGAAAAGCGACATCGCGAAGGTGCGACCTGCGAGCGCCGTCGAGATGGTCAGATAAAGAAACATCACAACCAAAACGATGCCGGCCATCGAAGATGCGACGCGAGCATCAGCCCAATTGCCGTTTGTCAATTCGATGATTGCAGCAAAGGGCGATGAGAGAAACGCGACAATGACCAGATCGAGAAGCCCGGCAATAAGACGCGGCACAAGCGGGGCGGAATCATCCGGCGTACGCGCAGCGGCGGCAACAGGCGGCAGAATTCTTTCTTCGAGACGTGTCAGCCATGCATCGTCAACAACGCCTTCGACGACTCGGCGCGGCGCGGGCTTCGCATCGCCCCTTTTTTCCGGCGAGGGTTTTATCGCGGCGGAAGCGACCCGCACATTTGAGACGGCGCTATTTTTTTGGTTTAGAGAATCCGTCGATGCTTCACCCGCGTCAGCCTTAAGCTCAATCTGCTGCTCAACAGTTTCGACAGACGCAGATTGCGTGACGGTTGGTCGGGGAACTGCAACGAGACCGGTAACTCGCGCGTGTTCCTGCTTCTGTATTTCATCGCCGAGGGGCGCGGCCTCTGTCTGCGCGACGACCATCTGCTCGCTCTGTTGCGCTTGCAGAGCGTTTGGAGTGATGCTTGTTTCGTAATGCTCTTCGGGGATATATGCGGCGGCGGTCGCCGCACCGTGTCTTGCGTTCGTGCGTGGTACAGGTGTTTGGCGCGCACGCTCGATGCGGCGCAACGCGGCGGCGACAAGCGGGTTGAGTTCAGGCGCTTCAGGCGGTGATGGGACGAGTCCGAGACGCGCGGCTGATTGAGAATCTTCGGGGTCGTTCGTGCCGTCGTGAAAGTTTTCAAATTGTGAAGATTCGTGAGCCGCTTCGCGCGCGCGTCTTTGCTGTATCTCACGAACGCGCTCGCTTAACTCTTTGCGC
>CBDUCU010000393.1:0-4299 GCA_965365725.1 uncultured bacterium
GGGCGCATGCTCGCTGCCCGTTGGATAATCGTAAGCCGGCAGCGTGCCGCCCGCCGCTTGAAGGATGGCGCTCAATTCACGCTCGACAAAGCGCGTCTGTTTGTCAGGGTCGCGGACGTGGCCGTGCGGCGGCCCCATGTAGAGCGCGCCGCAAGTATGACACTTGTGCAGCACGTCGTCGCCGCGCAGGTGAACCTCCGACGCGTGTTTTGTATTCATCTGTTTGAGATGACCGTTGCAGAGCTTGCCCTTTTCATTCTTCTCGCTGCATACGGTCTGACCGGGCGCAAAACGCTTCGGCACGCCCGAGCGCGACTCCTGCTGCTCGGTTGGGGCTTCTTTTGCAACAACTGCCGCCGTCTCAACTGTCTTCGCTTGATTGGCCTCGCCGCTCGACATAAGTTTTATTCCTTCTATCAAATCGGGTTCAAAAAGTTAGGGCGCGATTTCACTTGGGATGCGGGCTGAATCTTACGCAGAAGGCGCAAAGAGCGTCAACCGAAAGAAACGATCAACGCGCAGCGATGAGCGATAAATACAGACAGGAAGTTAGAAGACAGTGCGCCTGACTACATTCTTCCTATTCATCGTTCGTCATTCCGCGTTGATCGTTTATCATGGCCGCAGATGATAGCCGACACGTTGGGGAAGATTTGGAGAGCGTCGCCGCGAAGGTTAAGGCGCTTTGGCGTGTGGTTGACACAGCCGCGCTTTACCGGCACGGCGGGCGCGGTCATTGAAGACGAGCGCGGACGCATTCTGCTGCTTCATCATGTCTTTCGCAAAGGGAGCGGATGGGGCATCCCCGGCGGTTTTCTCGCCAAGGGCGAGCAGCCGGAAGAGGCGCTCAGACGCGAGCTGCGCGAGGAAGTTGGACTCGAGATTGAGTCAATCGTGCTCGTCTTTGCCCGCACGCTGCCAGGCGTGAAACAGGTTGAGCTGATCTTTCATTGTCGCGCGCGCTCGGCAGAGCTGCCTACTGAAAGGCAAAGCGCCGAAGTGGATGGAGCCGAGTGGGTCAACCGCGACGCGCTTCCGCAAGAACTGACGCGCGATCAGCGCCGTCTCATCGAACGCGCGCTCGCGGCGTGTGGCACGCGCGCCGTTTAATGATATGCTGTCGAAAAAGCTGTCCGTCGTCAGTTGTTTCTATTTAGTCTGCTCAGAGGAGTACTTCTGTTGATAGCAGCTAGTCGTCAAACACAAACAACCGACAACGGGTAACTGACTACGGACAATTGACCACTTTCTTTTCAGGAGAATCGCCGACCATGATGCCGAAGCTGATACCGACGCAGGAAGAGGTGATGGAGATTTTGAAGAAGACGGGAGCTTACCGCGAAGGCCATTTCGTCTATCCGTCGGGACGACACACGCCGCACTACTATCAAATGCCGCTCGCCTTTCGTTACTACGACATGGCGCGAGTTTTGGCCGTCGCCCTCTCACGCAAGCTCCGCACGCAGAAAGAGATTTCGAGCGCACTTCCCAAAGTCGCCATCATCAGTCCAAGTCCGGGCGGCATACCCGTCGCCTTCGGCGTGCGCGAGGCCTTGAACGCCGAGCAGATTTACTGGGCCGAGCGCGAAGAAGGCAAACGCATGTTTCGCCAGTACGTCAATCAGGGCGAGGTTCACCCTTGCGTTATCGTCGACGACATCTCGCGGACAGGCAGCGCCATCAATGAGACGGTCGAACTCGTCCGCCAACTCGGAGCGAAGATCATCGGCTGCGGCACAATCGTGCGCTTCACCTCCGCGCCCGACCATATCGAAATCCCCAACGACGACCCCGTTCCCATCGTCTCGCTCGTTGAGCACGAAGCCAAGTGGTACGAAACTGGGCAGGAATGCTCTGAGTGCAAAGACGGCGCGCAGACCGAGCAAGTCAGGTTCTAAGAAACGATACACGTCAGGCAGCGAGCAGTGAAGACGGAGTTACCCGCCTTCACTGCTCATTTTTTATTCAAGCGGTTGACGGTTCATGATAATTGATGAGCCTGATAAGCGGTCAGAAAAAATAACGTTGACAAGATTTCGTGACGGATTTAGGATTGCGCATCTTTTTGTTGGTTGCACCGAGTCCTCTTTCTGATTGTCCGTCCTCAATCTTCACAGATGTAAAGGAATCTACGATGCTTGACCCTCGCGCCCCGACCGCCGAGATGCAGCGGATTCGTCATACTCTTTCTCCACTCTCAAACGCACCTACACATCGCCCTCCTGCTCCGTCGTAAACAGATACGATACGGACAAAGACGGCCATCACACCTTCTCGTCGGCCCTTGCAGGCCGTGCCGGATACGTCTCTCTCAGTATCCAAACGTCCTAAACCTACATTTATTGAGGTAGAAGTCGTGAAAACCATCCGCCTGATTCTTATCGCGCTGCCGATAATGTTTACCTCGCTCGTCGCCTACGGGCAGGGTAATCCGAATCCCGTTCCATACTGCGGCGAAGACGGCCCAAGCCGTCAACCCTGCATGCAACCCGCCGCTCCTGCAACCGTGCGGGCCAAATCTTCTGCTGTTGCTCCGGCATCTTTTCAGGCCGCTTCCGTCACGGCATCGCTTGTGTCTGAAGGAACGACCTCTGAGTATCCGCCGAACGAACCCGGCGACGGTTATTTCGTCGTCAATCAGGGAAGCGGTCTTGACACGGGCTGCACCTTCCGCTCGGGCGGCCCCTTGCGCGTCACGCTCAAGATTGATCGCGTCGTCGGCGCAACAAATGGCGACGGGACGCTGCAAAACTGGCAGGCAATGGTGCAAAACGGCGTAGTGGACAGATACGCGACGTTGACTATGCCAGCCTACGATGTGGACTTCTCGTCGGGCGAGCGCGACGAGCTTTACTTCAACGGGCGTTTCATCGGCAGACTCGGCGCTGAGTCGTATCTGACGGGTGAGAACAACGTCTGGAAGCTTAACACCTTCCGCGTGCCGATTGAGTATGTCCGCTTCGGCATCCGCAACTCCGGCGGCTCGCCCTCGCCCGGCAACAACGAGATCGAGGTGCGCATAGATCAGGCAAACGCCGGCTCCGGTCGAGATGTGTGGTGCACGCAACTCGACTGGGCGGCGCTCGGCTTCAACGCCGTGCATCCGGTCGTCATGGTTCACGGTAACAATTCAAGCGGAGCCTTCTTCTCCGACCTCAACTTCACGGGGCCGTTCCAGCAGGCGGGCATCCCCTTTGACAACAGTATCAACATGGCGACCGACTCCATCGCCGACCATGCCGACCGACTCGTCACGCTCATCCACACGCGCGTCCGTGAGTTCGGCGTGAAGAACATACACGTCGTCGCGCACAGTAAGGGCGGCCTGGACGTGAGGGACTACCTTGCGCGCACACTGCCGAGGCTTTTGCGCGACCTGCCCGAGGATCAGCGCTATGGCATCCTTTCGCTCATCACGCTCTGCACCCCGCACAACGGCAGCGCAGGTGCCAACTACGTCATCAGCGCGCACGAGCCCGGCATCTGGATTCGAGAGTCGGACAACGTCCTGCGCACTTTTCTGGCATCGAGAATGACCGTCGACAGGGGGACGCCAGACCTGCGCGTAGATGTCGTGCAGAACCGCTTTAACCCGGTTAACCTTCCGGCACTCCCATCTGGCATGACGGTTGGGCAGTACACTAACTCAGTCCAATATTACGCCTTTTCGGCGGACGCAAATCTCGACAACAGCCGCGATGCCAATGGCCGCCCGACCATCCAGGCGCGCAACAACAACGGACGCAACGAGGTCGAGGGTGTCAACGCCTTCAACATCCCTTGGCTCGGTACGCCCGTCAACATCGGTACGATCCCCGGCGCGACTTCGGTGGTGCAGGAGGTTTACCGTCTGATGGGCGAGGTCAGGATCGCTGAGGTCAGAACGAAGGACGTGCTGGAGCCGGGACTGCTCTTTCCGCGCCCGGCGCGCAGGCGCTACGTCGCCGAAGTCAGAGAGCCGACCTTTCAGCTCAACGACTTTCTCGTGACGGCTCGCAGCGCCTCACAGGTTGCTCGCTTCGAGCCGGTCGCCCGCTCGGGTGCCAATCACGCCTCTATTGCCCGACCGGATACGGCCAATCGCGTCATCAGAATTATTCGAGACGTGGAAGCCGAGATGCTCGGCAGTCATAAGTAAATGCCTTAGCGGCGTTTCCGGCGTTCATTTCCGGTCTCGTTGTGGAGTGTGTATGTGGAGTTTGCGTGTGATGAGCGTCTGCGGCGTGGCGATGTTGCTCCTTCTCAGATTGAGCTGCTCCGGCCCCGAAGCCGATTCGCACGACCGTGCAGGCGGGCGCG
>CBDUCU010000394.1:0-4290 GCA_965365725.1 uncultured bacterium
CGGAGTTGATCGAAGCGATTCAAAGGGAGGCGCGTGCAGCAGTCTCGCAGATGGAAGAGTCGAACAAAACCGTTCGTGCCTATATGGCCGACACCTCCGTCAGCGACGCACTCAAGACCATCATCTCGTCGGTCGAGAAGATTGTCTCCTCAACGCAGGAGATCGAGGCCGCGACGAACGAACAGTCGTCTGGGGCCGAGCAGATTTCCAAAGCGACACAGGATTTGACCAGACTGACGCAGGAGATCAGCGCAGCGACCGAAGAACAATCGGTCGGTGCCGCCGAGGTCGTTCGCGCGATGGAGCAGATGCGCGGAATCGTCCAGAAGTCGGTTGAGATGAGTTTGGGCCTGCAAGGGTCAGCCGAAAACCTCTACCGGCAGTCCGACATACTCAACAGCGTAGTCGGACGCTTCAACACGGGCGACGCATCAAGCGTCGGCGCGTACATGTCCGGAACAGACCGTCGTGCAATTGTTGCGACGGAGATGCCTTTACTAGCCTCAGCCAATGCGGTTGCTACGGTGCCGCGCGTGAGGCTCACGGACGCGGTGAACTAAAGTCACTCTTCTCGAACAAAGCGCAAGGGCGCGTATAGCTTCTGCTCGGTTTAAGTCCGACTCGGGCGATGTGTTAAAGAAGGCCGACAGGCGACATTTATTGTTCGCCTGTCGGCCTTTTCTATAACAGTTTGCGAATCAGCGTGTTTGGAAAAAGCTTTGATTAAGACGCGGCTGACAAAATCCGCACTCAACTCTACACCGGCAAAAATGGCAAGAGCCGCGCGGCAAATCGAAACGAAGATTACGCTCGACGCGCGTGAGCGCGGCGCTAAACCCCTTTCTTCAATTTTTACGTTGCTTTATGGATTGTCCAACACTTCTCTGACTTTGTGTGCCAGCGCCTCGAAGCTGAAAGGCTTGGCGATGAAAGCCGTGCCTTCATCGAGCACGCCGTGATGCACAATGGCTTCGTCCGTGTAGCCCGACGTATAGAGCACCTTCATACCGGGCCGCGTCTCGGCCATTCGTTCGGCCAGTGCCTTGCCGCTCATCCCCGGCATGACGACGTCAGTCATCATCAGATCGATGTGACCGGCGTAAGCTTCAGCTAAGGCGAGAGCGTGCTGCCCGTCAGCCGCTTCAATAACTTTGTAGCCGTGCTCTTCAAGCATCGTGCGCGTCAGGTTGCGCACCATCTCCTCATCTTCGACCAGCAGCACGACCTCTGTGCCAGTCTGCGGAGCAACGACGAACGCAGACTCCGTCTCTTTGGTTGGCTCGTCAACGCGCGGCAGATAGATTCGGAAAGTCGTGCCTCGTCCCGGCCAGCTTTCAACCGAGATGTAACCATTCGACTGTTTGACGATGCCGTAAACGGTTGAAAGCCCCAAACCAGTCCCCTTGCCTACTTCCTTTGTCGTAAAAAATGGTTCAAAGATGCGCGCCTGTGTCTCCGCGTCCATCCCTGTTCCGGTGTCGCTGACCGTGACGAGCACATGAGGCCCGGAGCGGACGGATAAAAACTGTCCGGCAATCTCTTCGTCCATCAAGACGTTTTGGGTTTCAATCCTCAGCGTTCCGCCGTAAGGCATCGCATCGCGCGCGTTGACGGCAAGGTTCATCAAAACCTGCTCGATCTGTCCGGGATCAGCCGCCACCAATCCGAGTCGTCCGTCCTGCACGGATTGCAGCTCGATGTCTTCACCGATCAGGCTTCGCAGCATCTTTGCCATCCCTGTGATGACTTCGTTGAGATTGAGCACCTTCGGTTGCAGCATCTGCTTGCGGCTGAAGGCGAGCAATTGGCGCGTCAGCCCCGTTGCGCGCTCGCCCGCCTTATTGATCTCCATGAGATAGTGATAGAGAGGATGACCCTCGCTGATTTTCCTCAGCGCAAGCTCGGCGTAACCTTTGATCGCGGTCAACAGATTGTTGAAATCGTGCGCTACGCCGCCGGCCAGTCGTCCGACGGATTCCATTCTCTGCGCCTGTCGCAGCTGATCTTCCAGCTCGAGCGTTTCCGTGATGTCCTGCTCGGTTCCGACGATCCTGACAATCTTTCCCGTCTCGTTTGTCAGCGTCTCTCTCATCGAGCGAATCGTTCTCACGCCGCCGTCGCTTCCGATGATGCGATAGTTGAAGGAGACCGGCTTTTTATCCACCAGCGAAATTTCGACCAGTCGTCGATATCGCTCTCTGTCTTCCGGGTAAACGACTTCGATAAACTCTTCGAGCGTGCGAGGCGGTTTCTGCGCGTCGAGCGCGAGAATATGAAAGCTCTCTTCAGACAAAACGAGTTGCGCCGTTGACGGATTCCATTCCCAACTCCCGATATGGGCGGTGCGCTGTGCAAAAGCAAGCTGGTTGCGGCTCTCTGCAAGCTCCGCTTCGACGCGCTTGAGTTCGGTCACATCGGTAGCCACGCCGAACACGCCGTTGATACGACCCGTCGAGTCTTTGCACGGCGAGTACCACGTTTGAAACACGCGGTCTTGCGCTTCAACATTGGCGTTGAAAGTTTCGCCGGAAAGCGCGCGCTCGATGTTTTCAACTATCTGCGGATGGTCTCGGTATAAATCATTGGCCATGCGCCCGACGGCTTCTCCCGCTTTGAAACCCAATTTCTCCAGACCGCGCCCTTCGGAAAGCGTAAAAACTTTTGCCTCGTCCAAAGCAAAGACGATGATCGGCGCGGCCGTCAGCACCGATTGAATAAGCCGCTCGCTTGAGCGCAAAGACGCTTCGGTTTGTTTACGCGCCGTGATGTCGCGTGCATTAAAGACAAGTCCGCCGACCGCCGGATTGTCGAGCAGGTTTGTGCCCGTACACTCAAACCAACGCCACGCGCCGCTCTTGTCAAGAAGCCTCGTTTCAAACGGCCTGTGGATGCCGGGGTTGCTCCGCACGCGCTCGATTCCTTCTGTCAGAGAGAGCGCGTCTTCCGGGTGAATAAAATTCATCAGGGGAAGACCGACAAGTTCGCCCTGCTCGTATCCGAGCAGGCGTTTGATCGAAGGGCTTTGATAAATAATCGCTCCGTCGATGTGGTGAATGGAGATGATGTCTGCGCTGTGTTCGATGATAGAGCGGAAGCGTTCCTCGCGGTTGCGCAACTCTAATTCAGAGCGCATCCGGTCGGTAACGTTGAGGTGCGTGACAAGCGCGCCTTCTGAGCTATCTGTTTTGAGGGGTGTGACCATCAGGCGAAACCATCTCTGCTCGTCGGGCGAATGCCACGCATAATCAAGCTCGAAATATGAACTGCGACGACCGAGCACCGAGCGAATTCCTTCAGCCGCACGGTGCAGAGTCTCCGCGCCATCGCCCTCTGCCTGCTCGCACGCTTTGAGATAGTTTTCACCAATGCCAAAATTCAATCCGCGAAAATCGTTGCGGAGTGCGAACTGATGCCATGCTTCGTTGACGAGCATGATCCGGCCTTCATGATCGAGCAGCGCAAGGCGTGCGGGCAGCGCGTCAAGGACGGCCTTTTGACGTTCGGCGGTGAGACCTTGATTCGGTTGTTCACGGTCGGAGATTTTATTCGTGAGGTGGTTCATTGGTTTCGATTCTACAAGCCCTGAATCGTTTCAGAAGAGTTTCAACTGCCGCGAGGACGACGCAGGTGAAATTTTGGAGAAGCGAGGCGTTCGACTGCCAACAGCACATTCGTCAATCGTTCTTCAGGCAAATTCGATTTAGCAAAGACTCCAGCCAGGCTTTACCTGACTAGAGCGGCTGCGTTTCAAGCAACTTTAGTAACTCCTGAACGAGGATTTTTTTTCTGATGCATGTTGAACCTCTATTCAAACTTTTTCAAGTGCCTGTCAAAGCTCCGCCTCAGCATGTCGTCAAAGTTTTGCAACCCCGATTTTTCTCTCGACCTCTGCCGCGAGATGTTGATGAGTCTTGACAAAAGACATGATCGCGCAAAGATAATTTGTACCTCGATGCTTTTAGTAGTGAATTTCAATTGATGGTGATTGCAATGGATGAGGCGTTTGAGGTTACATCGGCGGACGGCTCGGTTTAGTAAAACCCGAGTCGCACAATGAAGTTGGGCCAGATGTTGAAAGCTTCTGTTGAGATGAACATCCGAACCGTCAATGCCACGCGATACGTCACGCCTTTGCGCGAGGGCGGGTCGCTGCCGGCAATTGTCGAAGCGGACGACGACGGCCTCTACGTCCTGAAATTTCGTGGGGCGGGTCAGGGCGTAAAGGCTCTGATTGCGGAACTCTTGGCGGGTGAGATTGCGCGCGCGCTCGGTTTGCCAGTGCCCGAGATA
>CBDUCU010000395.1:0-4289 GCA_965365725.1 uncultured bacterium
TGTCTCGTCCTATACCGCGCACTTCGGCGAAGAACCCGTGCTCACGGGCACGAAGGGTGCGGGCAACATCTTTTTCGGCAACTGCAATCTGCGCTGCGTCTATTGCCAGAACTATCAAATCTCGCAGACGCACCGCGAGCAGATAAAGAACGAAGTGACAGACGAGCGGTTAGCCGAAATCATGCTTGAGCTACAAACGCGCGGCTGCCACAACATAAACTTTGTCAGCCCAACGCACTTTGCACCGCAGTTGGCGCGCGCCGTCCTGATCGCCGCCGAGCGCGGTCTTCATCTGCCAATCGTCTATAACACGAACGCCTACGACTCTACGCAAGTCCTGCGTCTGCTCGAAGGCATCGTCGATGTCTATCTGCCCGATTTGAAATATGCGGATTCAACGGACGGCTACGCCTACTCAAAAGTTCCAAACTACACCGAGCACGCGCGCGCCGCGCTTCGAGAGATGTACAGACAGACGGGCGACCGTCTCGTCTTTGACGAGCAGGGTCTTTTGCGTCGCGGCCTCGTCGTCCGCCTGCTTGTCTTACCGAATGATGTGGCCGGCGTGCGTGAGTCTCTCGAATGGATTCGCACCGCTCTCAGCCCGCGCGTCGCCGTCTCTCTGATGGCGCAGTACTATGCGACGAACAAGGCCGCAACGGACGAACGCTACATTCTTCTTTCGCGCCGCATCACCGAAAACGAATGGCTGCGCGCCGTCACAGCCCTCGAAGATTTAGCGATGGAAGAGGGCTGGCTTCAGGAGTACGATGGAGCCTCTCATTATTACCGGCCCGATTTTTCGGATAGCGAGAAGCCGTTTAAGGACATCAGGGATTTTCAATAACGAAAGTCGAAAGCGCTGGATTGGGAAAAGTGAGGCTACCGAAATGGCTAAAAAGATTGTCGCTATCATCGCAGTATTGTGGGGCGCAGGCATTCTTTTATCTTTCATACTCGGTTTTAACCGTCAGGGGGAAGGCGGATATGGCGCGGGTCAATTGGTCGGCCTCATCTTCGGTATTCTGCTTCTCGCCTCCGGCCTTTACGCCTTGCTTGCATCGCGACGTTAAAGGCTCGGCATTGAACGCTCAAGGTAAAGAGAGAAATGACGACGGACATGGCTTCTATCGGGGAGACGGCTCCTGACTTCATTCTCAAAGACGGGGAAGGGCGCGACTGGCGTTTATCTGAACAGCGCGGCAGGGCGGTCGTGCTTCTCTTCTATCCGGGCGACGAAACGCCTGTGTGTACGCGGCAGTTGTGCTCGGTGCGCGACCGTTGGGAGGATTATGCAGAGACGGGCGCGGAGGTGGTCGGGATTTCGACCGACTCGGTCGAGTCGCACAAGAGTTTTGCCGAGAATCGAAAATTGCCTGTGCGTCTGCTCTCAGACCCTGAAGGCACAGTCGTCAAATCTTACGGAGTCGGTTCGTGGTTGCCCGGGCGGGCGGCGCGCGCTGTTATAGTCATCGATGCGGACGGAATAATTCGCTACCGCAAAGTCCAGCCGCTTTCGCTTTTTCGACCTAAAGACGACGAGATAATCGAGGCCGTGCGGGCCGCTCAAAAAGGGCAGAGCGGTCTTTGACGGCGGGCGTTTTGCGCGGGCGTGTGTTATTGTACGCGGGTCGCATAATGCCAATCAGTTTTTATCGAGCGGCCTATTTTTACGGAGAGTTTTTTGATGTCCGACGAGATCAAGTGTGCGCGCTGCGGGGAAAAACGCCCAAGCCTCGGCCATGCGCCTTACCCGAATGAACTGGGCCAGAAGATCGGCTCGGAAATCTGCGCACAATGCTGGCGCGAATGGCTGCAAAAGCAGCAGATGATTATCAACCATTACGGCCTCAATCTGCTCGACCCGGACGCGCAAAACTTTCTGCTCGACAATGCCAAAGGCTTTTTCTTTTCAAGCGGGCAGACGCTTGCCGAGATCGATACTTCGAAGGAGGGCACGGTCAAGTGGTAGAGGGTGCGTTGGGCGACAGTTTTTTGTGGTTTGAGCACAGCGCTTAACCTCTAAATTTGTTGATTTCCTTGCCCGAAAAGGTCTTTTTTCACTTGCGTCTCGTCCTCATATCTGAGTAATATGCCGCGCGGCAAATGGGTTCACACGACCTTATTGCATAATTCACCGTAAAAACATGTCTTACGGCCTCTCCCGGCAGGGGACGTGCGTTTACGGGTCGCATCAATGGGTACCTTAAGCTAGTCCAAAAAAACCAGTGACAGTCACAGGAGAAAACATGAAGAAGAGCAAACTCGCAGCACTCGTCGCAGGCACCGCCCTTGCGGCTATCACAATCGGTTGCGGCGGTGAGACGAATACCAACAACGCCAACACCACGTCCAACACGAACAGGGCGGCCAACACCTCGACGACCAACATGAGCACGACGAACATGTCCACGACCAATATGAGCACGACCAACTCGACGACGAATATGTCGAGCAACATGTCGGGCAATATGTCGGGCAATATGTCGGGCAACATGTCAACGACAAATGCTAACAGGCCCGCGACCAACACGAGCGCCAACAGCAACACCCGGCCCTAATCAGGTCTTTAGCCTGTTATCTCAGTTTAATAGCCATCGGCCCCAATCTTGCGGGCGCGGTGGCTATTGACTTTTTTAGGCCACTGACGACCTGGCCTCAGCAAAGGGTTTAGGGTTGATAGAATTCTTCGTGCCTCACTTATCCCTTGTCGTCTCACTCCAAAGAGCGTTAATATACGCGCCCAGATTCAAAGATTCCCGTCGTCCGAAAATGCTTTACCTTAGCAGACGCTTCCACCTAATTTTTTGGAGGCACGTCTGCAATGGTCTTCGGTCGTCAGGGTCTTTGAGACTTTCAACGCTTGCATCATCGGAGGGATCATGAACAGTAGAATACTTGCGGCGGTTCTGACGGTCGCAGCGCTTGTCGTGACTGCGGCCTGCGGCGGCGGCGATAATCACAACAACGCGAACCATTCAAACGCCAACGCCAACCGTGCGACAAACGCCAACGCGATCGTCGTCACCAACACGAACGCGAACGCGAATACCAATGCCAATCGCACCATCAACGGCAATATCTCCCGCGCCGAGTGGGAAAAAGATAAAGACTACTACTCGGGCGAAGCCAAGAAGGCGGGTCGCACCGTCGGCACAGGTGCCAACGACGCATGGCTTTGGACAAAGGTCAGAGCGCAGCTTATGACGGCTGACGACCTGCGCGATTCGACCATCAACGTCGATGTCGAAAACGACGTGGTGACGCTCTCAGGCACGGTCTCGAACGGCAACCAGAAAGTCCGTGCGGCAGACATCGCCAAAAAGACCGAAGGCGTGAAATCAGTCAACAACAAGCTCACGGTCGCTGCGGGCGGCGGCGGCGCGAACGCCAACGCCAACAAGAAGAGCTAAACGGGCCTCTCATCGACGCTCAGCGCGTCTGTGACAAGGCTGGTCGGGCAATTTCATCGTCCGCTTGCGAGTCGCCACTGATCTTATCAGCGACTCGCAGGCGGGCGATCTTTGAATCAAGAGAAGGAAGGCTGCTCGTCGCATTCGCGGCGAAAACCCTTTGCGCGGCATCCGCGTAAGCAGGGCTGCGCGCAGCGGAAGCCAAATTCCTTCTAATTGTCTTTGTGCTGCGTATGTTGAATTCGCGCAATAGTGCGTGAACGTTTCGACCCTCTTTAAGTTTCGCTTTCACAAACCAAACGCGCTTTAGAAATAACGTGCCCGTCGCGTATGCGCTCGGTCGTCTGCGACGGTGCATACGAGTCTCTCTACTTGCCAGCAGAGATCAAAATTTATGCGTAACCGCCAAGCAAAATTTCTCGCCGCTCTTGTGTTCGCGTCGCTCGTTATGACAGCCGCGCAGCCTTTTGTCATGAGGGCCGACGCACAGCAATTGTCGGCGCATCGCTCCGACACAGGCATCGACATATATGCGATTACGAACGCGCGCATTGTGACGGTCTCGGGCCCGGTGATTGAGCGCGGCACAATCGTCATCCGCAACGGTCTGATTGCGGCTGTCGGCGAACGCGTCACAACGCCCGCCGACGCGCGCACAATCGATGGCACAGGACTGACGATTTATCCCGGCATCATTGACGCAAACACAAGTCTAGGCATCCCGCGGCCTACGCCTCTGCCGACAAGTGTCGGTGGAGGCGGCGGGGGCTTTCCCGGATTTCAACCCGTACAGGTCTCGGCCACATCGCCAAACTCTTCGCAATTGCCCGGCCTGCAACCCGAAATTCTTGCTTCGGACATCATTCGTCCAGGCGG